>JBBQSR010000333.1:0-4877 GCA_038234855.1 Ktedonobacterales bacterium
GAGGAAGATGACGATGCCGACGACGAAATTACCACCGACGACGAAATTGCCAAAGGCATCCACCACCGGACCCGCGCCGCCCTGCAAGAGGATGAGTCGCGTCGCCGAGATATTCAGCCCCAGCCGCAGCAGGGTGGTGACGAGCAACAGCGACGGAAAGACCGAGAACTCGAGCGGCTCGCCCGTGTAGATGGCGACCAGTAGCACCGTCAGCGCGATGCCCAGATTCAGCACCTGCAAGAAGGACAGCAACTCGGACGGCAGCGGCAAGATGAGTAGCACGATGATGCTGACGATGCCGCCCGCCAGCACCAAGTCCGTATAGCGCGAGAAGCGCGTCATGATCGCCGCCATGGTCGTGTCACCCCTGATCGCTCGATGTCGCTCACTGCCTCATGAGCATACCGGATCGGGGTGGCTCTGCATCAGGGCCGGTGGTCCCCCACCCCGCGCTGCAACGTCCTCCGTCGGGGAATGGGGAAGGGTGGTGGGGCGCGTGGGGACTGCTGGGGTAGGGGGAAAGAAATTATAGGCGTCCGCCCCACTTTTTACCGACGCCGGAAAAAAGTCGCTGGCAACGAAGCCGCATGGGGAGGCTTTTTACCGATGTCGGCAAAAAGTCCCTCCCCCTGGCCCAAACACCCCTCATTCTTGCCGCACCCGTGTGTCGCGTGGTAAGATGCGGTGTACGATGCTCTGCAAAGGGGGATCGTGCGGGGGACGCTGCGCCCCCACACCCGCGAACGCCCGCGAGTCACTGCGGACAATGAGCCACCAGGAGGGCATTTTCTCGAATGACAGCACAACATGGCAAGAAGTATCGCGCGGTCGCTGACAAGGTGAACCCCAACGCGACGTATCAGCCGACGGAAGCCGTCAAGCTGCTGCGCGAACTCAACTACGTGAAGTTTGACCCCACCGTCGAACTGCACATGAAGCTGGGCGTGGACCCGCGCCACGCCGACCAGATGGTGCGCGGCACCACGACGCTGCCCGCTGGTACGGGCAAAGAGGTCAAGGTCCTCGTCTTCGCCCAGGGCGACCGCGCCGATGAAGCGCGCGCCGCTGGTGCCGACACCGTGGGCCTGGATGAAGTCATCAAAGAGATCGAGGGCGGCTGGCTGGGCTTCGATGTCGCCATCGCCACCCCCGACGTCATGACCAAGATCAGCCGTCTGGGCAAACGCCTCGGCCCCCGTGGCCTGATGCCCAACCCCAAGACCGGCACCGTCACGCTGGATGTCGCGCGCGCCGTGCGCGAGGTCAAGGCGGGTCGCGTGGAGTTCCGTGTCGACAAGACCGGCCTCATTCACGTGCCCATCGGCAAGCTCTCCTTCAGCGACGAGCAGATCATGCAGAACCTGACGGCGACGGTCGGCGACATCGTCCGCGCCAAGCCGACGGGGTCCAAGGGGCAGTACGTGAAGAGCGTGGTCATCTGCACCACCATGTCGCCCAGTGTCCGGCTCGACCTGCCTTCGGCCCTGGCAATGAAGGTTGGCTAAATCATTCGCTCACAGCGTGCGGGGGTGGCAGTGATGCCGCTCCCGCTTTTTATGGGGTGCGTATCGCTACCAGCGTCAGCGCAATCAGGCTACGCGATAGGCAAGCCGAGCAGATGCCCAATCTCTAAGCCTTCGTCGAGGTCAGGCCAATAGATAATCTCATTCCCTGGCTCGAATTGCCAATGCTGGCGCTGTTCATCGGTGGCTCGCACCAGAAAGGGCCAGACGCATAAAAGCGGAATGTGTAGGGGCCGATAACTTTGACGGTGGGCACAACGCTTGCCCTCACCCCTCAGCTCAAGGGCCGTTAGTCCCAAGAAGTGGCTCGGACCGCATCACGGCTGGCACTCCCATTCGCGCCAGGTGAAGCCGTCGCTCTTGAAGATCTGATAGGCGGCGGGGATGTTGTAGTTCCAGTCATAGGGCGAGTATTGAGCGTATGCGGTGCCATTCCACGTGCTGGGGTAGAGGATCTGGAAGATGCCCTCGGCGTGGCTGCCCAGAATGGAGATGGGGTTGTAGTTATTGGTGTTGAACTGCGACTCACAGGCGACGATGCGCAGGGCCGCGTCGCTGTACTTCGGGCCAAAGACCGCCCGCACCTTCGCCGTGATGACCGCCTTGCCTGGGTCGGGTACTTGGTGATTGCCGTAGTAGGGATCGGGCGTGGGCGTGATGGTCGGCGTCATGGTGGGCAGGGTCGCCAGCCCGACGCTCCCCAGCAGCCCGCCGGGGCGACCCGATGCCCCCACCGTCAACGGCGTCACCACGAAAAGCGTGATGAGCAGCACCCCCGTCAGCACCCCCGTCAAGGTCAGGCGCATGGTGCGCGAGCGGCGCTGCCCCCCGCCCAGCGACGGGCGCAGATGCGACACCTGCCCGTTGCCAGTGATGATCATCGGCTTGGGGAGGGCGCGCTTGCTCGGTTCATGGTCCGCATCGTGCATCGCCAAGACATCGCGCGCGACATCGCTATACGCCTGGGGCAGGGGCCGCGAATAGTTGCGTGGGGCGAGCGGCACCGGGGGCAGCGCGTCGGACCGCTGTGTCGGGCGTTCTGCAAGATCTTCGTTGGCGGATTCTTCGCCCATCACACGCGGTCCCTCCTTGTGCGCCGTTGGCTTGTGGCGCGTTACCTTGGGTCATGCTTACCTTCTTCACTATAGCGAGCGCAGCACAAGGCGTCAAGCATCCATGCCCCAGATCTCCCAAGCCTTTGCCCTGGTCGCAGGGGGGCGGCGCGTCACCAGCGCGCGACGTTCCTGGGTTGTCGAATCGCCGATATCTGTTATAATGGGCGCAACGCTCACACCGCGAGGAGGTAGCCACATGGCATTTTCACGGGCACCGCGCGACCTGTTGGCCGATAAGCGCGTCGTCACCATTGGGGGCGGTACAGGCCCTTTCGCGGTGCTCTCATCGCTGAAGCAGACCCACTGTGACATCACCGCCATCGTCAGCATGGCCGACAGCGGCGGCAGCTCGCGCCGATTGATGGATGAATTCGGTCAACTGCCCTTTGGCGATCTGCGGCAGGCGCTCGTCGCGCTGTCGCGCAATGGCGTTTTGTGGCGCGATGTCTTTACCTATCGCTTCCGCGCGCCGCAGGAACGCGAGGCCGTCGCGGGGGTCAGCGGGCACAGCCTGGGCAACCTCATCATCTCGGCCCTGCAAGACATCAACAATGGCGACCTGCTGGCGGCCATCCAGGACGCGCAGGAACTGCTGGAAACGGCGGGCAACGTGCTGCCCGTGACGACCGACCACACCATGCTTTGCGCCGACCTCGCCGATGGCACCACCCTGCAAGGCGAGACGAATATCGATCTGCGCGGCGCGGGGACGACGGGCGACCTGCCCGCGATCCGCCGCGTCTTCCTCGACCATCCGACCCTGCCGTGCCATCAGGCGCTGCGGGCCATCCGGCGGGCGGATGTCATCATCATCGGTCCCGGCGACCTGTACACCAGCATCGTGCCGAACCTGTTGATCGAGGGCGTCGCGCGGGCCATCCGTGAATCCGAGGCGGAAAAGGTCTACGTCTGCAACCTGATGACCAAGCACGGCGAGACGGATGGCTATGCCGCCTCGGACTTCGTCAGCACCATCCACCAGTACCTCGGGGGGCGGGTCGACCGCGTCATCATGCATGATGGCACCTTCCCCGAGTCGCTGGTGCAGTCCTACGCCGCCCAGGGGCAGCAGGCGGTGCAGCCCGACGCCGAAGCGGTGGGGGGTCTCGTCCCCGAGGTGGTGGTCGAGCGCCTGACCGCGCCGAATGTCGATTACGTGCGCCACGACCCCGAACGGTTGATCCGCGCCATCATGGCCCCGTATCTCGCCGCCAGCTCCGTCACGGCGCGCTTCTCGGCATCGTCCCCGAATCTGCCCTTTGGGATGTAGAGCCTGCAAGAGGGCTGTGAAATGGACCGCGCATGATCTGGTTGATTGCCGTTGGCGTGCTGTTGACGCTGACCGTCCTGGTGCTCGCCTTTACCTTGGTCCAGGCCTTGCGCCTGATCCGTCCGCCCTTGCGACCATTCTCGACCCACCCACGTGAGTACGACGTGGCCCACGAAGAGGTCTTCTTCCTGGGGCCGGCGGGCAAGCTGGGCGCGTGGTACCTGCCCGGCACGAATGGGCGCACGCTGATCGGGCTGCACGGCATCACCGACAATCGCCAGCAGTGGCTCGCCCCGGCGGTGGATCTGCAACGGCGCGGCTATAGCGTGCTGATGATGGATTTTCGCCGCCACGGCCAGAGCGAGGGCCGCTTCACCAGCTATGGCGATCTGGAAACGGGCGACATCGCCGCCGCATTCGACTATCTGGCGGCGCGCGGCGACACGGATGTGGCGCGTGTGGGGCTGATGGGCTTGTCGCTGGGGGGCATCGCCGCGCTCATCGCCACCGCGCGGCTGCCGCAGGTGCGCGCGGTGATGGCCGAGGCCGCCTTTGGCGATCTGCAAAAGGATCTCAGCATCGCTTTTAGCCGCTACACGGGCGCGCCCGCCTTCCCCCTGGCGAATCTGGTGATCTGGTGGGGCCAGCGCCTCAGCGGCGCGCAACTGGGCAACATCCGCCCGGTGGAGGCCATCGGCAAGATCGCGCCGCGCCCCGTCTTCATCATCGGCGACCTGCAAGATACGCTGGTGGATGAGCCGCGCACCAGCGACGCACTCTACGCCCGCGCGGGGGAACCCAAGGAACTGTGGCAGATCCCCGATGCGGGCCACGTGCAAGCCTACAACGTCCATCCCGCTGAGTACATCGACCGGCTGGATGCCTTCTTCGCGAAATCGCTCTAGCAAGGGACCACCCCCATGTTACGCATCCGCCTCAGCGAGTTGAGCCTGCCCGACCGCAACCGTC
>JBBQSR010000334.1:0-4870 GCA_038234855.1 Ktedonobacterales bacterium
GCGATCGGTGTTCGTGGGCACCTGCTGCACGAAGAGGAAGGCGAATGAGATGGCAAGGGAGATCATCAATAAGATCAGCGTCACGAACTGACGCAGCAGCAGCGCGCCTGGCGACACCGGGGCGGGGGTCGGGCGCGGTGCCGGGGAGGGATCTTGCATGGCCAAGCCTCTTCTAACGGGATGCGGCGAAATGCCCAGGGATGGCAAATGGATGCTGCGTCTGCCCTACCCAAGTGGTTTTCAGCACAAAGAACGCGCAGACTACGCCCCTATAGTGTAGCATGCGCAGCCCGGTTTGGGCGAAAGGATTCGTCACCCCAATGGTTATGATGCCGATTCACGCCGATAGTGTCGTTGATCCCTGGCAGGTGCCCACGCATCCGTTGCACGCGCCACACGGGGCGACGGTGGTCCAGCGCACCGCGCACCTCTTGGCCGAAGAGCCAGATTTCGCCCGCCGCGCCCGGCTGCTGGCACGGGCGGCGGGCGTCGTGGGCCAGGGTTATGGGCTGCTGTTTTCGTATGAGGCGGTGACGGACGCGCTGGTGCCCATAGCCCTGGTGAATGGTATGGCGACGCCCGCCCCGACCTTCGCTGGCGCGAACTCGGGGTTGACGCCTGTGCCGCTGATCACGTCGCTGCGGCTGGGCGATGGCCTGGCGGGGCGCGCGGCCATCACGCGCGCGGCGGTGCTGGCCGAGACGCTGGCCCCCGATGCCCAGTTTGCCCCCGAAGCCGCCATGGCAGATGCCGCCATCGCGGGGATGGTGCCACGCGCCGTCATCGCGCTGCCCCTGGTCAGCGAGAACGAACTCTTGGGCGTGCTGGAAATCTTGCAGCCCGAGGCGAGCATGAATGGCTTCACGCCGCGCATCTTAGAGCCGCTGGGAGCCTTGGCGGGGCTGGCGACGCTGACGCTGACAGCGGAACGACGCGCCTGCGACCTGCGGGTGACGGCGCTGCGGGCCGCCGACGCGCAGGAAGAGGAGCGGCGTCGACTGGCGCGCGACCTGCACGACGGCCCCGCGCTGGGCATCGCCCAGACCGCCGCCGCGCTGGAACGCATCGACCGCTTGATCGATCAACAACCGCACGTAGCCCACAACGAACTGCGCCAGGTCTATTCACATCTGATGGGGTCGTTGCGCGATCTGCGGGGCATCCTCTTTGATCTGCGGCCCCTGACACTTGAACGCGAGGGACTGATCGAGGCGCTGCCGCATTTGGTTGAGCGCCGTCGTGCGGGGGATGGCCCGAAGATCGCGCTTCAGGTGCACTTGGGCGGACGGCTGCCGCTGGGCGTCGAGACGACGGTGTATCTGGTCATCCGCGAGGCGTTGACGAATGCGCTGCGCCACGCCCGTGCCACCACCTGCGACATCGAGGTACGCGACACCGCCCTGAGTGGTGGCAGGCACTCAGTCAGCATCACCGTCCGTGACAACGGGGTGGGGTTCGCCGCCGATGAGATGCTGCGCCAATATCCCCACGGCCAATCGTGGGGCCTGGCGAGCATGGTCGAGCGCGCCCACGCCTTCACCGAACGGTTCGCCATCCGCTCCGCGCCCGGCATGGGCACCAGCATCGAGATGACCATCGACTATCGCGCCGAGGGCGAGGGGCTGTAGGGGCGAGGGGTGGCGTTTAGGCGCGGTTTCAACCGCCCGCCATCCCCTCCCACCCATCGCCACGCCTCGCGCTATTCCTGGCTATTCGCCCCGGATTGATGGTATTCGTACCAGTGCATCCAGCTTGCTTGCCAATAGCTGTCAGCGCCAGCGATCAGCGCCAGCGCCTCGTCGGGGTGTCCACGGCGGCGCAGGGCCTCGGCGGCCAGCACCATCAGCCACTGCACGTAGCCAGGGGGCAGGTCCGCGTGACGCTGGACGATGGCGTGAACCTCCGCGACGGTGGTGGCCGCCGCCAAGTCGAGCGTGGCGGTGAGCAGCGCGTTCCACACCCGCGTCCACTCGGCGTAGGGCAGGGCGAGCGAGGCGGTGTTGGTGGGCAGGGATGGCGCGTCGGCGGCGATGGCCGCGAGGTCGTCCCAGTGGCGTTGATAGACGTGAAGCGAATCACTGATGTGCGTGTAGGTGCCGACCTCGACACCCAACCACCCCGCTAGGATCTCTTGGATGCTCGTCCACTGGATGAAATTATACGGCGTGCCCCAGATCAGATCGTTGGAGCGCATCACTTGCAGCCATTCCAGGCGGTTGTTGCGCAGCAGCAGATGGCTGACGATGTTACAGGGGATGTCCTTGGAGCGCGGGTCGGGGGCGGGTAGGTCGGTGTCACGATCCCAGATTTGCAGGACGACCTGGCGGCTGGTCGGCGTGGTGTGCAGCGCCTCATAGGCCTGCCGCAGTTGGTCGACGCGCGGCGCGGTCTCCGCCATAGGGCGGACGAGGCGCGCCTGGATGTGCGCGTCAAGCGGCGGCTGGCTCCCCAGGCGATAACCATAGGCCCCATAAAAGCGTTCGCCGTCATCCGAAAATCGCTTCATACGCGGATTCCAAAAGCGCAGAAACTCCACCGAGTTCGCGCCCGCCAGAATCCACAGTACCTCGGCCAGGGCGAAGGCGGGGTTGATGGGGCGGCCAAACACGACGCGCTGCCGGGGATCGCGGATGGTGAAGGCGGCGTGCAGCAATTCGCGCGTGGGTTGGTCGCGGCCCTCCTGGATGGGCGCGACGACGCGCAGTTCATTGACCGCGTGCCGCCACACTTGATCGGCGGTATCGCCCTCGAAAAGGATCATCGGTTACTAGCCCTCGATTAACGTGAGTTGCTGATATGGCTGTGGTGCCGCGCTGGGCGCGTGACCAAACTTGCGGCGGCCACGCCCCGTGCCATTGCTGATCTTCACATATTTGTGAAACTCGCACAGGCAGTTTTGGATGTTGGCCAGCGAGATGTCCATGGGCGCGTCGCTCACCGGATCGCGCAGATAGGGGAAATCGAGGCCCAGGCGGATGAATTCGCTGCGTTGGTTGTGGCGCAGCCAGCGCATCACGGCGAGGTCGGGGGCGCTGGGGCCGCCCTCCAACAGCAGCATCTGGATGCCCCGCTGCGCACCTGGCCCTGCGCTGGCCCAGTCGTCGTGCGAGAAGGGCAGCAGCGGCGCGCGACCATAGCGATTCAGCGGATAGAGCAGGTCGACCAGCACCTGATAGGCGAGGAAGTTGCCAAAGCCCTGCACCGTGCGCAAGACGCCATAGGCATCTTCCGAATTCGGGCTGGCCGACAGGCGGGCGTAGAACTGATCGAAGCCGCGATGCAGCATGCCAAAGAGGCGCGCGACGTTCTCGGCCTTGTCGTGCGTGCCCATCGAGGCATAGCCACTAACGAGATAGGCGGCGGTGAAGGGCGATTTACCCTCGACATCGCGGATGTAATGCAATTTGTCGGTCAAAGCGGCGGGGGTAAAGGTCGCCAGGGATTGAAAGCCGATGGTCGCGTGCGTCTCGGCCCGCCCGATCAACCGATAGAGCATGGTATTAAAGATTTTATCTTCTTTGGGCGCGTCCGTTTCCAGCACCTGCGTGATGACATATTGGGTGCCGGGGTCGAGTTCGCGGTAGATGTTGGTGAAACGTTCGGCGCGCAAGACAGGGTCATCGGTCCAGGGGCTAGGCAGCTTGAGGAGGGTCCGTTTCTGCCAGACCGTTTGACGCTCATTGATGAAGCGCCAAAAGGTATCGAGCCGTTCGGGGTTGAAATGCGCGAGGGTGAGCGAATGTGACATCGGCCCCTCCTTTTTCTTCAAAGATACCACGCGCATCGCATCTCTTCAAGACGGGGTACCACATGTCGCATCGGCCTGGGTGACCAAGGGTGCGCCAGGGGGACACGGAGAGGCCCCCAACGAGGCGGTGAACCTCATTGGGGGCCTAGAGCCTTCAGCGAACCTTAGTAGTTCGAGGAACGCCGCCCGCCGCCCTGCTGCTCGAAGCAGTCGGAGCAATACACCGGGCGATCGCCGCGCGGCTGGAAGGGCACTTGCGTGGCGCGGCCACAGTTGGCGCAAACCGCGTCAAACATTTGGCGCTCGCTGCGCTGGTAGCCACCACCGCCGCCGCCGCCGCCGCCGCTGCGATAGCCGCCACCACCGTTAGACGCCTTGCGGGCGGCACGGCAGTCGGGGCAGCGCGAGGGGGCGTTGTTCAAGCCACGGCTTGCGTAGAATTCTTGCTCACCGGCGGTGAAAGTGAAATCTTGTCCACAATCGCGACAGCGGAGCGTTTGGTCCTGATACAAAGAAAAACCAGTCTTTTCTGCAGATGCAGTCATCTGCTGAGAACCCCTTCTACAAAGGGTATCCATTTCCAAGGGGCTTCAGCCAGATAGGTAGGGAAACCACCAACCGTGTGAGCCTTCGAGGGTACATCTCTCATGTACAAGTGCAGTATAACACATCCCCTGTCTGAATACAAGGGGAAACCACACCAGTTTCTAGCGGTCTTTGTTGCGCAGGTTCGTCTTGCGTGCCTTGCGCAGACGGGCAGCCGCTTTTTTCTTGCGCCGCACACCGGGGGATTCGTAGTGCATGCGCCGACGCGCCTCGCTGAGGACGCCATCCATCTGAATCTTGCGGTTGAAGCGTTTGAGCGCCGCCTCGAAATTGTCGTTGTCTCCGATGCGAACTTCCGACACCCGTGTTTCTCCTCGTTATTTTTGCGCGGTGATCCCTCGTGGTGCGTCACACACCCTGGCGCTGCGCTTGGGCAACAGGCGCGGGCGTGGCGAACGTGAGGGGCTCTCTCCCCAGTATATCCAGCAAAGGGGGGCTACGTCAAGGAAGCGCACGCCGCGTGCCCAAATGGGGGACAGCGGTGCAGCCCTACTTGCCGTTGCCCCCGATCCTTTG
>JBBQSR010000335.1:0-4859 GCA_038234855.1 Ktedonobacterales bacterium
TGTCGTCGCACGGTCGCCAGGTCCAATTGCCGCCCTGGTTCCTCGCCCGCCGCCGTCACCACATGCCCGACGGGGATGTAATACGCCTCGGCCTCACCCATCGACAGCGAGATGCCGACGAGGTGCGCCAACATCGGGTCGGTCGCATCCGTCTCGACATCAAAGGCGAAACTGCCCGCGCGGCGCAAGCTCGCCGCCAGCACTTCTAAGGTGCGCTCGTCGTTGACGATGGCCGTGCGGGTGTCGCCCGTCCCCGCGACCTTCACCGGGGCGGACCCTTCCTCTGGCGGCAACGGCTCTAGCTCGAAGAGGGCAAGTTGCGCCTCCTCCTGCGGCTCGGCAGGGGCCACCACTGCTGTCGTTGTTGCCTGGGTCGTGGCACCGATCTTCTTATCTTTCCCCGAACTGCCGTTCTCTGCGTGCCGCAGTTCCGGGGCTTGCGTGCTCGCGTCTCCGTCCCGATCGCTATCCTCGACGCCATGCGGAACCCGTCCCAGACGGTCGATGAGGCTATGGAATTCTAGTTCGCGGAAGAGTTCGCGCACCACGGCACGGTCGAAGTCGTGCGTCTTGGTGATGCCCAGGTCCAGCGTGACGGGTACATCGGTGACGATGGTCGCCAGCCACTTGCTCTTGCGCGCCTGGTCGGCATGTTCGGTGAGCAATTGGCGCTGACGCGCGGGTAACTCCGCCGTGTGCTCTAAGATGCCCTCTAGCGAGTCATAGGCCTGCAGCAGTTTGGTCGCGGTCTTGTCGCCGATGCCAGGGACGCCGGGGATGTTGTCGGACGTATCGCCCGTCAGCGCCTTCCAGTCAGGGATGCGCTCTGGCCCGACGCCGTAGCGCGTCTTGACCGCCTCGACATCGTAACGGGTGATGTCGCCGATGCCTTTTTTCGCGGCCAGCACCTCGACCTGTGGCCCGACGAGCTGCATCGTGTCCATATCCCCCGTGACGATGAGTGTGTGCAGCCCCATATCGGTCGCCTGCCGGGCCAACGTGCCCAGCACGTCATCCCCCTCGAAGCCATCCATCTCATAGATCGGGATGTTGAAGGCGCGTACGACCTCGCGGATGCGCCCAAACTGGGGCCGCAGGTGGTCGGGCATGGCAGGCCGTTGCGCCTTATATGGCCCATAATCGAGGTGCCGAAAGGTCGGGGCGGGGCGGTCGAAGGCGATGGCGATGTCATCGGGCTTGTGGTCGATGAGGATCTTGAGCAGCATAGAGGTGAAGCCGAGCGTCGCGTTCACCACCTCGCCCGCCTTGGTCGTCAGATCCTCTGGCAGCGCGTGGAAGGCGCGATGCACCATCGCGTTGCCATCGATCAACACCAGGGTAGTGGGGGCATCAGACGAGGTAGCCATGGGGTCAAGCATCCTTTCGACAGTGACGACGAAGATTGGACTATCCGTTCTTTACAGTGTACAACGAAACGGGGCAAAAGCCATCGAACGGCGAAGAGGCTGAACCGTTTGGCTGGAACGTTTTTCGAATGCGAAAGCCACGAAGGATACGAAAAACAGAAAGAGTGCAATATCTTTCTCTTCCTTTCGTGTTTTCCGTGGATGTTCTGATGTTCGAACATCAGAACATCCACGGCGAAGCCGCCACAGCCTCACCCCGCCAGCGCGTCTTGTTTCCTCTCTGTACCTTCTTCCTCGGCGTCGTCGCGGGGGAAGTCGATGAGGATGCCGCCATCCATGATGGGTGGCGCGGTTTCGCCGCGACGGGTGCGGGGTGGCACCACGGGCAGCGCCAGTACCAGGGCGAAATCATCATCCGCCGCGATGCGGTTGAACCGCTCGAAGCCGCAGCCCAGGCAGCGATGCACGAGCACGTGTTCGTCGCTGGGGCGCTGGAACGCACCGACGGGCGACATCCGCGCGGCACAGGGGTTCAGCCGGTCGCCCGACTGACCCGCGTCGACATGGCGCGAATGCAGACAGAAGGGGCAATGGTTGCGGTGCCCCCCGCCCGATGGCACGGGTGCGACGAAGCGGCGACAGTGCACGCACTTGAAGATGCCCTCGGTCGGGTTGCGTCGCGCCCGCCGCACCGGGGCGCTGGATTGGTCATCAGCATCGTCGAAATAGGTCGATTGGTTGCGATAAGAATGAGCCAGGGGTGATCCTCCACAGGCGAGCGCCCGGCGTGCGCTGGGCGCGACGACAGAACGATGGACGCGCATCCATCGGTGGCAAAGATCACAGTTGCGGGCAGATATAACATAACCAACCATCTCTTTCTCGCGGGGGCATGGCGGAGGGCCATGCAGGGTCAGCGGTGGCTGACCGATCGCACAACACACAGGGGCAAACGCCGATTGCGCATAGCAATCGGACGCCAGGGAATGAAAATGTGGTGCAACGAGATGGTCGCTAGAATGAGGAAAGAGGAAGTTCCGACAAAGGCGGCTTCATCGTGGCTGACACTGGACTCGCCCGACATCCGCAGCAATAGGGATGCACGGGAACAACGCCGCCCAGGGGCAGCGCGGGAGCCAGCAGTCAGGCGTCTAGCGGAGGCCCGCTGCACCAACGAAGAAGGTGGCTTGCATCAAGTGGCCAGTCCTTTCCTAGGGAACTGTGGCCAGTATAGCACATGGTCTAGGGAGCGCGTCAAATGGCCTAGTCTGCGATACCAGGTTTAGGAATGTGCGCTAGCCGATGCGAGGTTTACCCGCTGGCGTCGCTCTGGTACAATGGCCGCATCCATCGCACCAAGGAGCATCCCTCACCTATGGCGAACATCATCGAGCCGGAATTGCTGATCGTGGGCGACGACCTCGCCCAGGACCCGAACGTTATCGTCGGCTATCGCACCGGGCGGCGCATCGCGGACCACACGCTGCGGCTGGGCGCGGGCGCGTTCCTGCGGACGGGCACGGTCATCTATGGCGGCAGCAGCATCGGCGCACGCTTGCAGACGGGGCACAACGTCGTCATCCGCGAGCAAAACACGCTGGGCGACGACGTGCAGATCTGGAACAACACCACCATCGACTATGGCTGCACCATCGGCAACCACGTCAAGATCCACACCAATTGCTACATCGCGCAATACACCGTGATGGAGGATGACGTCTTCCTGGCCCCTGGCGTGACCATCGCCAACGACTTCCACCCGAACTGCTTTTATTCCGCTGAGTGCATGCGCGGGCCGATCCTCAAGCGCGGCGTGCAGGTCGGCGTGAACGTGACGCTGACGCCGGGGGTCATCATCGGCGAATATTCGGTCATCGGCTCTGGCGCGGTCGTGACGAAGGATGTGCCGCCGCATTCGCTGGTGGTCGGCAACCCTGGCCGCGTCATCAAGCGCACCCCCGACGTGACCTGCAAAACGGGCGTCGCCAAAGAGGGTTTCAGCTACCACCCCTACGCCGAACTCGCCGAGGCCGAATGATCCCCAGCCTTTTGGCCCTACCCCCGCTCTTGCCCCTTCTGGGGATGAAAAGGCGGCGGGGGTGGAGTCGCCCAACTTCACCGACCTTTGAGGGCGGGGATGGCAGCGGCGGGCGGCGCTTCGGGTCGCTGGGCCGGGGCCTCGCCGCGACGGCGCGGGGCCGTCACCGTACGATAGCGCGCCAGCGCATACGAGCCAATGACCAGGGCCGCCGCCAGCCCCTGCGCGACCAAGGTCTCGACCGTGGGGAAGACCGAGAACCAGACACCAAGCCAGTCGGGCAAGCCCTGGAGGGCAGTGATGTTCGTGATGGGTAACCAGCCAGCTTGTTGCATCTCGAAGGCTTGTTCGCCAACCATGATCAGCAGCACCCCACCCAGCATGACCCCCGTGATGACCAACATCCGTTTGTAGGGCAGATGCCGATGGCCAAAGAAGGTGAGTACCGCGACCATAGCCGTGAAAACGAGGCCAAGCAAAACGCCCTCTAAGACGGGGAGACCGCCCAGTTTCAGCCGATAGCTCTGTAAAAAGAGCACGACCTCGAAGCCCTCTCGATAGAATGACGCGAAACCGAGCAGCGCCATTCCCAGCAGCACCTTGCGTAAGGAACTGGCAGAACCATCCGCGTTTTGCAGCAGGTCGCGTTTCTTGCGATTGTGCAGCGAGATCCATCCCGTCCAATAGACTTTGTGAAAGAACCAGTTCATGACGATGAGCAAGACGATGATGGCCAGCAAGCCCGTCCCCGCCTGTACATCCAGCGCGGGGAGGCTCTGCGTCAGGTCACTGATGATGCCGACGGCGATGAACCAAGTCGCGATGGTCGCCAAGAGTCCCACGCCCGCCCCCGCCGCGATGGGACGCTGATAGGAGCGATTCTTCCCCATCATGCTGGCCGTGATGGCCGACAACACCAAGATGCATTCTAGCCCCTCGCGGAAGACCAACACGCCGATGTCGAGCACCGCCACACCAGACGAGGTATGGGGGGCCACCGGGTCGGGGTTGCCCGACGCGACGATGCCCTGCACCACGAACAATGCCCCCACTAAGAGTGCCGCCACGATCACCCCGATGCGCAACACACGCCCGCCCACCCGGTGTATCGCCGAAACCTCATGTGCCATCGCCACTGTCCATCCTTTATGCGCAGACTATCACGCTTGTTGCTGAGGTGCGTGTCTATCAGGAGCGGCACATCACACCCCTTTGTGTTAGGGAACCCGAATATCTGACGTTCCTGCTCGGATATGAGGGTACCCTAACAGGGAAGGGAAAGTCAAGGGATAAAAGTATCTTCACCAAAAAATATACTTGACATGCCTAGTATGTTAGGGTACCCTTATATTCCGTTGAATCAGTCGACCCTCTCTGCATGGCTCGCAGAAAGCGCGGCACATGCTGAGCAAGGATTCAGTATATGACCAAAGAAAGGGCGAACACAACAGAAG
>JBBQSR010000336.1:0-4856 GCA_038234855.1 Ktedonobacterales bacterium
CCAAATTGCCCGAACCGCTCTTCCCCAAGGACATCCCGCACGGCGAGGGCGCGTGGGGTGCGCTGCGCGACGCCTTCATCGCGGGGGATGTGGATATGGCGGGGCGCGTGCTGATGGGCTTCTATGGCAGTGGCACGGACTACCGCGAGATGTCGGGGAGCCTCTACTACGCCATCTGCGCCAAGTTCGCCATGGATGCGCTGCCGCTGCTGACGGTGCTGGCCGCGACCCAGGCGCTCGACTCGGTGGATTGGGGCGACCGCGTGCCCGTCCACTTCCTGTGGCTGTTGCCGTTGATCATGCGCGGCGGGGCCGATGCCCCCGGTGCCCAGGCGGTGCGCGACTACCTGGCGCGAAAAGAGCATGACCTCGACTTCGTGCGGACTCGGCTGGCGCTGACCGACAAATCCGCCGCGGGCCAGCCGCTGCGCGACGCCATCCTGCGGGGCGAGACGCCCGCCGTGCTGGACGAGGTCTTCGCCGCGCTGAAACGGGGCGGCAATGGCGCGGTGGTCGGCGCGCAGGTCGCCATCGCCGCCGCTGAACTGCTGGCGGGCGTCGCGCCCGACGACACTGCCCTGCTCGACCGCGCGCAGATCGCGCTGCGGGCGGCGAACGCGGCGCGCACCGCCGTCATGCAGGTGCAAGACATCCGCGTGCTGCCCATCATCTTCCACGTGGCGAATCTGGTGAACCAGGTGGCGCGCACGGCGGCGGGCAAGGCGGTCATCCCCGCGCAGGGCACAGGTACCGCCGCGCTCGGTGGCGGCCTCATCGAATATAGTGTGCTGCGCAACATCGACCGCCAACTGGCGGCGGGTGACGAGGCGGGCGTCCGCGCGACGACGCGCCGCTACGCGCAGATGACCTTCCCCGCGCGCAGCTTGCTGGGCACCTTTAGCCAGGTCGTCGCGCGTCCCACCGTCGCGGCAGATGCCAATGGGCGCGGCATGCTCGTCACCCAGGCGGCGGGCGAAACCTTCCTGGCGCTGACGCCGCAGCAGCAGGGCAACGAGGGCATGGCGCTCATCGACGCCATCGCGCATGTGCTGCTGACCCAGCCACGCGACACCGCCCTGGCCGCGCGCGTCGAGCAATCACTGGATCTGGTGCCCGTCCCAGCGGAATAGCACCAGCCGAGGAGGATCTTTCCCATGAGCGATCTTTCGCTGACCGGATTGCACCACATGAGTGCCATCACCAACAACACGGCACGCAACGTCACGTTTTACACCACCGTGTTGGGGCTGCGGCTGGTGAAGCAAACCGTCAACCAGGACGACGTCTCGGCCTATCACCTCTTCTATGGCGATAACATCGGCCACGCGGGCACCGAGATGACCTTCTTCGACTTCGCGGATGCCGCGCCGAACCGCCCCGGCAGCGGGATGATCCACGAGATCGCGCTGCGCGTGCCGGACCGCGCGGCGCTGGAGTGGTGGCAGCAACACCTCGCCGCCGCGCTGCCCGCCCCGACCCTGGAGGGCGATGGGCAGATCGGCGAGCGTGGTGGACGGCTGGCGCTGCCCTTCGCCGACCCCGATGGGTTGCGGCTGGTCTTGACGACCGATCCGCAGGTGACGGTGCCGGATGATGCCGCCCGCTGGCAACCCTGGGCGGCCAGCCCGATCCCCGCCGAGTTCGCCATTCGCGGGCTAGCGGCGGTGACGATGCAGGTGGCGCAGCTCGCCCCCACCGCACGCTTGCTGACGCAGGTGCTCAATTTCTGCGAAACGCAGACGTATGGCGCGGGGGGGCCATGGTTCGGCGATACCCCGATCACGGTCTTCGCGACGGCGGCGGGCGGGCTGGGGGCGGAGGTGCACGTGCAAGAACGGCCCGACCTGCGCCGTGGCGCGCCAGGGGTCGGGGGCGTCCACCACGTCGCCTTCCGCACGCCGGATGACGCGCAACAGCTTGAGTGGCAGCAGCGCCTAGTGGCGGCGGGTGTGGGCGTCACCGATGTCATCGACCGCTTCTATTTCCACTCACTTTACTTCCGTGAGCCGGGCCACGCCCTCTTCGAGATCGCGACCGATGGCCCCGGTTTCGCCGCTGACGAGGACATCGCGCATCTCGGCGAACACCTCGCCCTGCCGCCCTTCCTCGAACCGCACCGCCGCGAGATCGCCGCGCAGTTGCATCCGCTGATGGAGGCGCTGTAGACGCAGCGCATGCGCTATATCTTGCCCCTCCCCCCTCTATCCGTAGCGGTAATCGGAGGAGGGGCCGCCTTTCATGCCCGCGTGCATCCCAGAAAGCGAGGCATTCCCATGACCGTGTTGCAGGGCGCGCGGCTGACGCTCACCAGCGTCGGCAAAGACGCCGCCGAGGAACTCTTGCCCGTCTTCAACGGCGACCCGCAGTTCAACGAATGGAGCGGCGAGCGCGAGTTGACGCTCGAGGCCGTGCGCTCGGACCTGATCGAGAGCCTGGGGATGCCCGGCGGCACGGTCTGGCGCATCAGCGACGCGGCGGGCGCGGTCGTCGGCGTCGCGGAAACGGCGCTGGTGCCCCCGCCTCAGGGCGCGTGGGTCGCGCTGCTGGTGATCGACCGCGCGCACCAGCGCCAGGGCTATGGCACCGAGGCGGTGGATTTGCTGGAAGAGTACCTCTTCGCGCAGCCGGGCATCACGCGCATTGGCCTGGGGGTGATGACGCAGAACGCGCCCGCGTTGGCCTTCTGGGAGGGACGTGGCTACGCGCGCGGGCTGCATCGCCGCGACCAGCACGGCCACGACATCTACACGCTGCGGCTGGACCGCCCCGCACCCGATGGCGCGCAGGTGGCGCGCGTGCGGCAGCAATTCGGCGCGGCGGCGGCGGGGTATGCCACCAGCGCGGGGCACGCACAGGGCGATGACCTGTCGCGCATCGCAGAGTTGGTGGCGGGCGACCCGGCGGACCGACGCGCGCTGGATGTCGCCACGGGCGCGGGGCACACCGCCTTCGCCGTCGCGCCCTTCGTGGCGGAGGTGGTCGCCTCGGACGTGACGCCTGAGATGCTGCTGCAAGTGGAGGCGGGCACCTTCTCGCGCCGCTTCGACAACCTAACCACGACTGTGGCGGATGTGCATGCGCTGCCCTTCGCCGATGCCAGCTTCGCGGTCGTCACCAGCCGCATCGCGCCGCACCATTTCAGCGCGCTGCCCCTGGCGCTGCGCGAGATGACGCGCGTGCTGCAACCGGGGGGCTTGCTCATCATCGTTGACAGCGTCGTCCCGGAAGATCCCGCGCTCGACCAATTCCTGAACCATGTCGAGCGGTTGCGCGATCCGTCGCATGTGCGCTCGCTGACCGAAACCGAGTGGCGGCAACTCTTCGAGGATAACCATCTCGCCATCGTCGCGACGGAGCGGTATGCCTTTCGCCACGCCTACACCGACTGGGTCGAACGCGCGCTGGTGCCCAGGGAAGAGCAGCCCCTGCTAGAGGCGGCATTTCTTTCCAGCGGCGATGCTGCCCACGCCGCTTTTCATATCGAGGTCGATGGGGGGCGCGTGGTCGCCTACACCGATGAGAAGCTATTGATCGCGGGACGCAAATAGCGTGTCCCTGCTTGGCGCGGTACCGCCCCCTTGCTGGCCAAATTGCGCGTTGACGCTTGCCCCTGCGACGCGATATGATGAGCCTTGTCGCTATTGTGCACAGGGGAGGAATCCGACGAATGGCCGGGCAAGAAGAACGGGTGCGTTTCCCCAGCCTGGGCGACCCCGCCGTGGATCTGGCTGGGGTGCTGCGCGAACCCACCGCCGTCGCGGGCAACCTGCCCGCCATCATTTTGTGCCATCCGCAGCCGCTGGTCAGCGACATGGACGATCCCCTGATCGCCCGGCTAACGGTCGCCTGTGTCGACGCGGGGATGGCGGCGCTGCGCTTCAACTTTCGCGGCGTGCCCCCCAGCGGTGGCGACACCAGCGACGGACGCTTCGAGCCGCTGGATGTCGGGGGCGCGCTGGCGTGGCTGCTGGCACGGCCCGAGATCGATGGGCGGCGCGTCGCGCTGGTGGGTCATGCCTTCGGCGCGTGGGTGGCGCTGACCTATGCCGCCATCGACCGGCGCGTGGGCACCGTCGTCGCCATCAGCCCACCGCACTTTCGCCTGACCCCCGGTTTCGCCGCTGCGCTGGATCGGCCTAAGCTGATCGTCATCGGCGACGATGACGAGGTCAGCCCACGCCAAAAGGTCGAGCCGTGGCTGGCGACCGTGCCGGGCCAGCGCGGCCTAGCAGTCGTCCCCGATGCCCAACATTTATTACGTGGGCGCGAGGCCGCCGCCACCGAAATCATCATCAATTATCTCGTGCGCTGGGCCGCTGCCCGGTAAAAGGAGCACATCGTGCCGGTACAGCCAGAATTGCCGATCATCGTCCAAAGTGACCGAACTATCCTGCTGGAAGTGGATCGCCCCCGTTCGGGCGAGGCGCGCGATGTGCTGGCCGCCTTCGCTGAATTGGAAAAATCCCCCGAACATGTGCACTCTTATCGCCTGACGCCGCTGTCGCTGTGGAACGCGGCGGCGGCGGGGCTGACTGCCAGCGAGGTCATCCGTCAGTTGACGGCGCTGAGCAAGTACGACATCCCGCCGATGGTGACGACAACCATCCACGATGCCATGGGCCGCTATGGCCGCGTGAAGCTGTTGCGCGACGGCGACCGCATGGTGCTGCGCTCGGACGACAAACCTCTGATCGTGGAGCTACGCCGCCACAAGAAGCTGGAAAGCTACATCGTCGGCAGGGCGGGTGACGACACGATCTACATCGATCCGGCGTGGCGGGGGCATGTGAAGCAGGCGCTTGTCGCCATCGGCTATCCCGCGCAGGATCTGGCGGGCTACACCGATGGCGCGGCAC
>JBBQSR010000337.1:0-4852 GCA_038234855.1 Ktedonobacterales bacterium
GATAAAGGGCAGTGGCTTAGCGTCCCCTTGCGGGGTTGTCTCGTTGTGCCAGCGCATCGAGCGCACGCGTGGTTGAGGCGATGAGGGTGACATCACCCTTCGTTTGGCGCAGCGTCAACGCTTCGGTGAAGCATGTGCGTGCTTCGGTCAATCGCCCCATCTCAACCAAGCATTTCCCGTAGTGCTGCAAAAAGAAGTCACGATAGGTTGCCGCGATAGGCGGGGTGAGCATGGCCAACCCATCCACGAATAGGTCAACCGCTTCGGGGTGACGGTTCGCGTACTGAAAAGCCGTTGCTCGTCGCAAGCGATTCGCCGCACAGGCGTCTGTGCGACCCAGCCGCTGGGCCAAATCAATAGCGCGTGGCAGCAACGCCAGCGCCTCTTCGTTGTCGCCGAGCAGATAGTGCCATTCACCGCGCTTTCCCAACAGGCGCAACAGCACCATCGCATCGCCGGATTTTTCGGCGGTGACGCACGCCGCTTGTGCCTGAGCCATTTGCTGACGGAGCGCGGGGATGTTCGCCGTGGGGATCGTGAGGCGCTGAAAGGGGATGATCGTTCTCGTTCCTCCCTCAGCAGGTCGTGCCCGCATTGTCGAAGCGGTCCAGGTGGTAGGAGTGCATGGTGTCGAGCAACGCCGAGCCAGGGTGGCCGCTGTCGGTGTAGTGGTTGGCGTCCCAGGCGGATTGGCCGAGCGCGGTGGCCTGGGCGTCGCGTCCGGCGGGGTAGGCCGCCGCGATGGTGGCATACGCGTCGCTCTTGCTGGTCGTCACGGCGATGGCGACGCCCTGCTCGGCGGTGGCGGCATAGGCAAAGGTCGTGGGGATGCCCGGCTGTCGCTGGCCTGGGACGGCGGGGTAGCCAGCCAACGCCGTGGCATTGCCCCAGTTATAGCCCGCCGCGCCGGGGGTCGTCCAGTGGCCCTCGACGCCCCACTGCGCCAATAGCACCGACAGGTACCATGGATACGGCTGGGCATTCGGCGCGGTCAGCATCTCGGCTTGGGCCAGCCGCGCGAAGGGCAGCGCCGCGCAGACAAAGTCGTGTTCGCCATAGGCCGTCGGGCGCGACGCGGTGGTCGCCGCCACGGTGCCCACATGCGGCGCGCCACGCCACGGCTGCGCGCGCACGGTGAGGAACACGATGAAGAGCAGCGCCGCGACGCCCCCGCAGATGAGCGCCAGCCGCACGCGCCGCCGCCGCTCGCCCTGGCCGGGGCGCAGCCGATCATAGACGCGCGCCACGCCGGGGATGATGGTCGTCGGCGACGACACCGCCGCCCGTTGGGGCGCGGTGATGGGGCGCGGCGCGGCGGGGTGTGTGCCGGTCGGGCGCGCGGGCAGCGGGCGCGGCGGTTGGCTGCGTGGTCGTGCGTTCATGGGGCCTCCCGCGCGCTAGCATAGCACAGTGCGGCCAACGCGCCAAGGGGCAACTGGCTCATATGCCGGGCTGACACCAAGCGGTGACGATGGGCAATGCATCGTCGCGGTCGGTGCGCAGCAGGTTATGCTCCATCATGCGCAGTTCATGGTCGATCTCGAAGGGCTGCGCGTGGCCCTGGGCCAAGATGTCGTCGCGAAAGGTCTCTAGGAGCGCGATGCCCTCGCTCACCATCATCTGCGTGGTGGTGGCATAGTCCGAGGTATGCTGCATGCGCAACTCTGTGGTCGTGATGTCGCGCGCGCCCAGGTGGGCCAGCCACCGTTCCAGCGCCTTGCCGGGGAAGATCTCATAGCCATAGGACCGGCCCACCTTCGCCATCCAGATCCAGACGATGGGGTGGCTGATGCGGGGCAGGGCCATCTCGGTCACTTCGACCGTGCCCTGGGGGGTGGTCACGCGCAGGGCCTCGCGCAGCACCCCGTACCATTGTTTGATGGGGATGATGGGCGCGAGCAATTGCAGATGGGTATAGTCAAAGGTGCCATCCGCGAAGGGCAAGCCCGTCAGGTAGTCGCCCGCAACGAACTGGCAGTTGCCCTGCATGCGCGCGTGGGCGGCGGGGGCGACCATCTGGTCGAGGCCCACCACCAGCGCGCTGGGGAATGCGGTCGCCATCTCGACCGCCCACTGCCCCGTGTCGCAGCCGATGTCGAGGATGCGCCGTGGCTGGTGCAGCGGCGCGTGATGGGTGGGCAGGGCGGCCTCGCGCAGCAGATGATAGTCGATGGCCGCCCGCAGCGCATCCCACGCGGGATCGTAGTCCTGTGGCACGCTTTCGCGCAGCCGCTCGACCAGCACGGGCACCGGCAGTTTATAGGTATCCGCTTCTTCGAATTCTCTGTCAGAGATCATCCTGTTCACCTCGCAGCAGGGCAGGGCATCATGCCAGCCTGGCGCCATAGGTCCGCGTGGCGCTGGTACCCAGGTATCAAGAAGCCGACTGACATGCGCCAGTCAGCTTCTCTGTATTGTACGCGCGACTGCCTTAAGATGTCACCTTGATGGAATCAACGTCGATGTAGTCGGAACCAGCCACCGACAGCACAATCGTGTGCGTGCCAGGGGCGAGGGTGCCGCTGTTGTACCCACACGAGACGTTGTATTGGGTGGTTGCGGCACTCTCGTCCACATTGACGGGCGCAGACCCATCAACTGAGATGCCCATCAAGCCCAGATTCGCCCCCTTATCGACAAGGATGTCGAATTTGGTGCCAGTGATGGTGATCGTTACGGTAGCGTTCGCAATATTCGTGTAATGGTTAGTGCCATTGTAGCAATTCGCTACACAGCTACCGCTGCCATCCATCGTCCATCCAGCGGTATAGGCGAAGATCGGATCGGTATCGTCATATGTCGTTACTGTGGGGGTCGCGGTCGGGGCCGTCGTTGCCGTTGCGGTCGGGACGGATGTGGGCGTTTTAGTCGGTTGCGGCAGCGGCGTATAGGTTGGCTGCCCAGGGTACGGCGTCGGCGTCGGTTGGTTGGGGTACGGCGTATACGTCGGGAACGGTGTGTAAGTCGGGAACGGTGTATACGTAGGGAAGGGTGTCGGCGACGCATGACCCGGCACCGTCGTCGATGTCGCCGGATAGGTCGAGGTCGCGCGTGGGGTCGAGGTCGCTGGATAGGTCGAGGTCGGCAAGAAGGTCTTGGTCGGCACGATCCCCAGGGATGAGTTGGTGGACCGCCCCGTGAAGGCGAGCGCCATGACCGAGCACAGCAGCACCAGCAGCACGCCACCGCCAGCGGCGGCTAGCACGAGGATGCGCCGCCGCGAATTCGCCGAGGGCGGGGTGGGCGGCGGCGGTGCCAGGCGCGCCCCTGAGAGGTCCGCCATGTTCGCGGGGGTGGGGCGATAGGGCGACGACGGTGTCTGCCGCGTCGGCACATCGAAGGGTTCGAGCCAGGGTCCCGAAGATCCCGGTTCTTGGGGTGGCCCGCCGGTGTTCCACTGGCGTGGTGGCTGGCGCGACGATGGGCTGCCCTCGCGCCACCCTGGCCCTTGGGGACCGCCCTGGTTGGGCTGGGGGTTCCATGGCTGAGACGGCTGTGTCTGCTGCGACGGGTCTTCGTCGCCAGGCCAGGGCTGTTGTGGTGGTTGCATACGGGTAATCCGTTCCTTGAAGATGAGATAAGAGGCATGCAAGTACTTTAACGAAGGGAAGGCTCAAGAATAACGCGGTCGATCACGTCCTAGTTCGTAAGGAAATTCACAACAGAAACAGCGGCGTGGCTGGCGGTTGCTTCGGGCGGCGCGACCCCTGGTTCAAGCTTGCAGTGCGAGGATGCACACTACTATAATCGATAGCGTATGACGCGACGAGCGGTCATCGTTCACAAAAAGGAGCCAAACCGACATGCGCTTGGGTTTGCAGGTCAACAATTTCAACTGGCAGGGTGGCCCCGCGACGCTGGGTGCCGACCTCGCCAATATCGCCCGGCGGGCCGAGGCGGCGGGCTTCGACAGTTTTTGGGTGATGGACCATTTCTTTCAGCTTGGCGAGGAACGCAACGGCGTCACCGACCAGAACATGCTGGAAGCGTACACGACGCTCGGCTACATCGCGGGCGTCACCAGCACCATGCAGCTCGGCACGATGGTGACGGGCGTCACCTACCGCCACCCCGGGTTGCTCGTCAAGACCGTCACCCCCCTGGATGTCCTCTCCGGCGGCCGCGCCTACCTCGGCATCGGGGCGGGGTGGTTCGAGCGTGAGCACGTTGGGCTCGGTGTCCCCTTAC
Source organism: Ktedonobacterales bacterium (assembly GCA_038234855.1). GTDB lineage: Bacteria > Chloroflexota > Ktedonobacteria > Ktedonobacterales > JACDGC01 > JACDGC01. The sequence goes on from JBBQSR010000337.1 coordinate 4,189, forward strand.
CGCCGGTGAAGGAGCGGTTCGAGCGCCTGGAAGAGACCCTCCAGATTGCTAAGCAGATGTGGTCGGGTGAGGGCAAGCCGTACGAGGGACGTCACTTCCGGCTCGCGGAGACGCTCTGCCAGCCGTTGCCACTGTCCAAACCGCACCTACCGATCCTGATCGGCGGCGGCGGCGAACAGAAGACGTTGCGGCTGGTGGCCACGTACGGCGACGCCTGCAACCTCTTCTCGCGTGACCTGGATATCGTTGCGCACAAGCTCGATGTCTTGCGGGGGCATTATGAGGCCCAGGGGAGGCCCTACGCGGAGATTGAAAAGACGACGTTGGGGGGGCTGCCCGGTCTGATGCAGGTGGGTGATACGGTGTCCTACGACCGGGGTCAGGCGGCCGAGTACCTCGCGCGCCTGGCCGCGCTCGGTGTCGATCAGCACCTCCTGAGCGTGGCGGATGCCTCCAGCCCGGCCCTGGCCGAGGTGCTTGGTGAGGTCTCCGCGCAGGCGACGGCATTGTACGTCGCGGGATGACCGTAGCCTTTGACCCTGGTGAAGAAACGGCCCGTTCGGCGATGATGCCGGCTGGCCCGACGGTCACTCCCTCGTCGTGAAGGAGGCGATCATGGAACAGTCGGCGATACGAAGGAGCGAGTGTGTCACTCAGTGAGCAA
>JBBQSR010000338.1:0-4849 GCA_038234855.1 Ktedonobacterales bacterium
GGGGCGCTATGCCGAGGGCCACCCCAACACCGATGGCGCGACGAACCGCTATTACCAGGGCACGCGCTACATCGACGAGGTCGAGCGCATGGCGCAAGAGGAACTGAGCGAACTGCTGGGCGCGCGGCAGGTAGATGTGCGGCCCATCAGCGGCAACGCGGCCAACACCGCCGTCGCGCTGGGGATGCTGCGCGGCGGCGACAGCATCATCGTCAACTCGACCGACGCGGGCGGGCACATCAGCCACGCGGCCATCGGCGTCTTTGGCCGACGCATCCAGACGCGCGGCATGGTGCTGAAGGCCGACAGCGACAAGGGCATCCCCATCCACTTTTGGCCGCTGACCGCCGACCGCTACCACATCGACGTGCCCGCCGCCGTGGCGATGGTCGAGCAGGTGCAGCCGCGCATGGTCATCCTGGGCAAGTCGCTGTTCCTCTTCCCCGAGCCGGTCAGCGAGATCGCGGCGGCCTGTCGCGCGCACGACATCCCCGTGCTCTTCGATGGCGCGCATGTGCTGGGGCTGATCGCGGGTGGGGCCTTCCAGCAGCCCTTGGCCGAGGGCGCGACGTGGCTGACCGCCAGCGTTCACAAGACCTTCCCCGGCCCCCAGCGCGGCATCGTCGCGGCGAATCTGGACCCCGAGCAGGAAAAGAAATATTGGCAGCCGGTGGATCGCGGCGTCTTCCCTGGCTCTTCCAGCAACCATCACCTGCACACGCTGCCTGCGCTGGTGGTCGCCACGCGCGAGATGCGCGCCCACGGCCACGAATATGCCCACGCCACCGTCGCCAACGCGCAGGCCTTCGGCAAGGCGCTGGATGAATCCGGCGTCCCAGTCGAGGCCAAGGAGTTTGGCTACACCCGCAGCCATCAGGTCGCGGTGAATGTGGCGGGCTTCGGTGGCGGCGTCGCGGCGGCGCAACTGTTGGAGACGATGAACATCATCTGCAACTACAACATGCTGCCCGGCGACGCCGACCCCAAGGCCCCCTCTGGCCTGCGGATGGGCGTGCAAGAGATGACGCGCTTCGGCATGGGGCCAGACGCGATGGGCGCGATGGCTGCCCTCATCGCCGACGCCCTGCGCGGCAAAGACGTGCGCGAGGCCGTCGCCGCCCTGCGCGACCGCTACCAAACCCTCGGCTACGTGTAGCGACCGGCGACGTGGTACCGATCCGATGGAGGGTTAGGGGCTGGCACGCGAACGTGTCGCGGTGGCGCTGGCGGGGCCGCAATGGCCCGCCAGCAGCGCGCGCGAGTCGAACGGTGCCAGCCCCTGCTCGATGGGCAACACGCTCGGCATCCTGACAGACCATTGCGCGTAAAGTGGCACAGCAGATCCGGTTTACCAAGGTGGCGGTCAAGCTCTTTTTTTTTGAAGAGGGGGGATCTTAGCATGAAGGTCACTATTCTTGATGATTATTTCGATACGCTACGCACCTTGCACTGCTTCGACAAGCTAGCGAACCACGATGTCACGATCTGGAATGACCATGTGCAAGATATCGATCAATTGGTTGAACGCTTACAAACCTGCGAAGCACTCGTCCTGATCCGCGAACGCACGGTCATTCGGACGCCGCTGCTTGAGCGCCTGCCGCAACTCCGCTTGATCAGCCTGCGCAGCGTATTTCCCCATGTCGATGTGGCGACCTGCACCCGTCTGGGCATCATCGTCTCGTCAAACTTGCACGCGGGCACCCCGTCCTATGCCGCCGCCGAACTGACGTGGGGACTCATCCTGGCAGCGATGCGCCAGATACCCCAGCAGATGGCATCCCTGCAAGCGGGACATTGGCAGCAGGGCTTGGGCACGACCCTGCGTGACAAAACGCTGGGCATCTATGGCTATGGGCGGCTCGGTCGCGTCGTCGCGGGCTATGGTCGCGCGTTTGGGATGCAGGTGCTGGTGTGGGCACGCGAACCATCCATGGTGCAAGCACAGAGCGATGGCTATGCTATAGCGTCGAGCAAGGAACACTTCTTCGCCACGAGCGATGTCCTCTCGTTACACATGCGGGCGGTCGAGGCGACCAAGGGGATCGTCACGACCGCCGATCTGGCCCACATGAAACCGACCGCGCTGCTCGTCAACACCAGCCGTGCGGCGTTGATCGAGCCGGGTGCCCTGGTGGCGGCATTGCGAGCGGGGCGACCCGGCATGGCGGCGGTCGATGTGTATGAGGACGAACCACTGCTCGATATCCACGCTCCGCTGCTCACCATGCCAAACGTCGTCTGCACGCCGCATATCGGCTATGTGACGCGCGACGAATATGAGGTACAGTTCGCCGATATTTTCGACCAGATCAATGCCTACGCCGCCGGAACGCCCATCAATGTCGTCAATCCAGACGTCCAACCGCGCTGAGTGGGCCGTTACTCGCTGACGCCAGGCAAGCCCCTAGCGGCGGGATCGCTCGCAGGATGGCTCGGGGAGTCAGCGAGGCGGGTGCGCTTCGCTGACCTCGCCGCGCACACCGCATCTTTGACACGTGCGCTTCCCCTGTGCTATCATTAAGTTACTTACTAATGTACCTGGCACAGCGCCAGATATCGGCAAGCGCATTCAGTTTCCAGGAAAGCACGAGCTATGGAACATCTTGTTTGTTCTCCCATGGCACCCACGACGACCGAGCAGCAATTGTTGCACGCCTTCATGCAGATGCATCGGGCCGAGTCTGAATGGCACAAGCGTCCCCTTGCTGATTGTACCCCCAGCGAGTTGCGCGTCTTGTTTTGCATCCAGCGTGGCCATGATACCAAGGCGACGGATATCAAGGTGTCGCAGATCAGTCGTCTGCTGCACGTTACCTCGCCCGCCGTCACCCAACTGCTCAAGGGGCTAGAGGCCAGGGGGCTGGTCGAGCGCCACCCGGATGCCACCGACAAGCGCACCGTCAACTTTCGGCTGACCACGCGGGGTGAGGCGGCGGTGCAACAGACGAGGTGCCAGTTCATGGCTTCCATTCGCGGCCTGATCGAGCATCTGGGCGAGGCGCAAAGCGCCCAACTGGCGGCGCTGCTCACCCAGACCTTCGCCTATTTCAGCGAGCGTGCCGCGCTCGCCAACGAACCCTACGGAAATGAAGACACAGGCAAATGATTCGTCAAATGCGTTTGATGGTAGGCATGTACCGCCCACAATTGTTGGTGGTGCTGGTGCTGGTCTTCTTGCAATCCCTATCGGCGCTCTATCTGCCAACCTTGTTGGCGAATATCGTGGATAACGGGATCATCAAGGGCGACACCGGCTACATCTTGCAGACCGGCGGCTTCATGCTGCTGGTGGCGGTCGGTGGCACTATCGCCTCGATCATCGCCACCTTCTTCTCGTCGCGCATCGCGGTGGGCTTCGGCACCACCCTGCGCCGCAAGCTCTTTACCCATGTCGCGGATTTCTCGCTGCACGAGTTCGACACGGTGGGCACCGCGTCGCTCATCACGCGCACCACCAATGACACCAATCAGGTGCAGCAGGTGCTCGTCATCATCTTGCGCATGATGCTGAGCGCGCCCATGATGATCATCGGCGGCATCATCTTGGCGGTGCGGCAAGACGCCACGCTGGCCTGGGTGCTGGTCGCGGTCATCCCGATCCTCATCACCGCCATCTTGGTGATCATGCGCAACGCCATCCCGCTCTTCCAAATCATGCAAAAGAAGCTGGACAAGCTGAACCTGATCTTGGATGAAGGGCTGACCGGGGTACGCGTCATCCGTGCCTTTGACCGCGTCTCGCACGAGAGTCGACGCTTCGCTACGGCGAACCAAGACCTCACCGACACAGCCATCCGCGTCAACCGCATCGTCGCGGCGATGATGCCGATCATGATGCTGGTCTTGAACTTCTCGACCATCGCCATCATCTGGTTTGGCAGCATCCGCATCGACCAGGGCGCGATGCAGTTGGGCGCGCTGATCGCCTTCCTGCAATACGCCATGCTGATCCTCTTCTCGCTGCTGATGGTGTCGATGCTCTTCATCATGCTACCGCGCGCCGCCGCCTCGGCCACGCGCATCAACGCCGTGCTCGATATACAACCGGAGATCACCGACCCCGCCAGCGTCAATAACGCGGACACTGAGCGTGGCTACGTCGAATTCGACCACGTCACCTTCAGCTACCCCGGCGCTGAGGAGCCCGCGCTGGCCGATGTCTCGTTCCGCGCTAGCCCCGGCAAGGTGACGGCTATCATCGGCGGCACTGGATCGGGCAAATCGACCCTGGTCAACCTGATCCCGCGCTTCTACGATATCGACACCGGCAGCGTGCTGGTGGATGGCGTCGACATCCGCGCGATGTCGCAGGAACACCTGCGCGCCAAGATCGGCTTCGTGCCACAAAAGACTGTCCTCTTCTCGGGGGCGATCTCCGACAATCTGCGCTATGGCAACGCCAACGCCACGGCGGATGAGATGCAGCACGCCGTCGCCGTCGCGCAAGCCAGCGAATTCGTCGATACGCTGCCCGACGGCCTGGATGCCGCTATCGCCCAGGGTGGCACCAACCTTTCGGGCGGTCAAAAGCAGCGTCTTTCCATCGCGCGTGCCCTGGTGCGCAAACCCGAGATCTACATCTTCGATGACAGCTTCTCGGCGCTCGACTTCAAGACGGACGCCAAGCTGCGCGCCGCCCTCAAGCAAGAGACAACCGATGCCACGGTCTTCATCGTGGCGCAACGCGTCAGCACCGTCATGGATGCCGACCAGATCATCGTGCTGGACGAGGGCCGCGTCGTCGGCGTCGGCACGCACCGCGAATTGATGGCAACCAGCCAAGCGTACCATGAAATCGTGGCCTCGCAGTTGGCCGAGGAGGAATTGGCATGAGCACACCCCGCAC
>JBBQSR010000339.1:0-4840 GCA_038234855.1 Ktedonobacterales bacterium
CAGCTTCGCGAGCAGTCGCCCACCTGAGCATGGCACTCATTTTGCTCAGTGTTCGCCGACACGCGCATCAGCCGAGCGGCGGCGGACGTGCGATGCCGCGTGGTGCGTCGCTTCCCATTCACGGCTCGTCTCGTTACGCGAAGAGCCAGTGGACAAAAATCACAATGTATCTTAAAATGCGAAAACTCGCTGTGCGCTCACGCATGCACCATCTGAAAGTGGTCGTCATCTGAGGCAGGATGCGCGAGATGCCGCGCCTGGAGGGTAGGTATGGCTCTGGTCCTGCTGGTCGAAGACGACGCGGATCTCCGTTCAGTCTTGATGCAATCGCTGCCCTATTTTGGGCGGTTCGAGGTCGTGGGTGCCGCCGATGGCATCGCGGGCCTCGAACAGTGTGTCGCGCTGCTGCCCGACTGCCTCGTCGTCGATGTGAAGATGCCTGGCCTCGATGGGTATCAACTCGTCCGCGTCTTGCGCGGCGACCCCACCACCGCCGCCATCCCACTCATCATCCTCACGGCGCTTGCCCAGGACCAAGACCGCTTCACGGGCCTCGCCTCGGGGGCCGACCGCTTTTTGCAAAAACCCACGAAGCCACAAGACCTGGCCCGCGCCATCGAAGAGGTCCTGCGGATCAGCGCCGATGAACGCGCGCGCCAGTACCTTGATCTGGCTCAGCAATAGGAGCGCGCCCATGAGCGACCTTGCGATAGATTCCCCCCAACACGCGCGGCAACTCAACCTGGAACGCGGCATCCGCCTCTCGCGCACCGCCGGGCTGGCCTTCATTCCCGCCATCATCCTTGGCTGGCTCTTTTTTCTGGCCTTGGAACGGACGAATGTGCTGCACGTGGGCATTCTGACCGTTGGGGCCTTCGCCTCGCTGATGTTTTTGTTCGTCGGGGTCCGGCTGGCGGAACGGCGTCAGGCGGAATGGGCCGCGCGCAGCATCATCACTGGCACGCAGTTGGCGACCACCGTGTTTCAGTTCATGTGGGCGGCAAACCATGGAATCGATGGCATCGTCCTGGCATTGTTTCTGGCCCAGACGATCCCCATCGGCTTGGCGAGCGCCCTGAGTGGCCCGGAATTGTTGCGCAACACCCTCATCGTGACCATTGGCATCATCTCGGTCCTTTTCCTCGGCGGGGTGCTGTGGTACCATCCCGCGCTGACGGGCACCATCGCGCTGGCGACGTGGGTGCTGACGGTCTTTTTCACCGCCACCATCGCCGCGTTGCTCTACGGCGGCGGCGTGTTTTACGCGCAAGCCCTGCAAGAGTTGGGCACCATCCGCCTCGCCTACGAACGCGCGCAGCGGCTCGATGACCTAAAGGACGAGTTCATTACGCACGTCAACCATGAGCTGCGCACGCCGATCATGACGATGCAAGGGATCATCGAATTCCTGCAAGCGGCACGCAAAACCATGCCTGCTGAGCAGGAAACGCAGTTGTTCGCGCAAGCGAGTCGCAACGCGGATCGCTTAGTCGATATGCTGACCAGCATCTTAGACGTGCGCAAGATCGAGCGGGAAGGGACGGTGGCCGAGGTCGAGGCGGTCGGCATCGCCGAGGCGCTCACCACCGCCCGCGAGGTGGTCGATCCGCTGGGCAATCGCCAATTTCGCGTGAACGTCGCGGCCCACACCTCGGCCTGGGCCGACCCGCACCTGGTGCAGCAGGTCCTGGTGAACCTGCTGAGCAATGCGGTCAAATATTCGCCCACCGACCAGCCCATCGACGTCTGGGCACAGATGTCGCCCGCGACCGGCACGCCGATGACGATGCAGGTGCACATCCGCGATTATGGGGCGGGGGTGCCAGCGGACCAGATCACGTTCCTGTTTCACCGCTTCGTGCGGCTCCCGCGCGACATGGCATCGAATACGCCAGGGAGCGGCGTGGGCCTCTACCTCAGCAAGGTGCTCACCGAGGCTATGGGTGGGCACATCTGGGTCGAAAGCTCGGGTGTGGAGGGCGAAGGCTCGGACTTCATCGTCGAATTACCCACGGCGGAGTCTAAGGTCCCCGTGACCGCCATCCGCGAAAAGCCGCGCCTCCGCAAAGCTGGCCGATGAGCGGTCACGGTGCACCAGTGCGACGCGGGCGCGATAAGCGCGCTGGCGTCAGGATATGCGAGGCCCCCATGAGCGCGAACCCGCCACCGATCCCGCCCGTCACCCTCACGCCCGCGCTGCTGAGCGAGCTGCGCGCGGTAGTGGGCGCGGCGAACGTGCTGACCGAGGACGCGGATCGGCTGGCCTATGGCATCGACGGCACCTGGGTCGAGCGGCTGCCCCAGGTGGTGGTGCTACCAGCGCCGGAGGGCGAGGTCGCCAGGGTCGTGAAGATCGCCGCGCGCGAAGGGATCGCCCTGACACCGCGCGGCAACGCCAGCGGACTGTCGGGCGGCGCGCTGCCCCGCGCGGGCATCGCCCTAGCCCTGACGCGGATGAACCGCATCATCGAGATCTCCCCGGCGGATCAGGTGGCGGTCGTCGAGCCGGGGATCATCACGGGCGACCTGCAACGCGCGGTGGAACGCGTCGGCCTGTTTTACCCGCCCGATCCATCGTCGCTGAGCGTGTCGGCCATCGGCGGCAACATCGCCGAAAACGCGGGCGGCGCACGCTGCCTGAAATATGGCGTCACGGGCGACTATGTGATGGCGCTGCGGGTGGTGCTGGCCTCGGGCGCGGTCATCCGCACGGGCGGGCGCACGGTGAAGAACGTGACGGGGTATAACCTGCGGGCGCTTTTCGTGGGGTCGGAGGGCACGCTTGGCGTCGTCACCCAGGCGACGCTGCGGCTGCTGCCTAAGCCTCGCCACACCCTCACCTTCGCCGCGCACTTCGCGGAGGTCGAGGCGGCAGCACAGGCGACCACCGCCATGCTGCTGTCGGGCATCATCCCCACCGCCATCGAGTTGATGGACCGCACCACCCTCGACTGCGTGGAGGATCTGCTGCACCTGGGCGTGCCCACCACCACCAACACCCTGCTGCTGGTGAGCGTAGACGGCAACCACCTGGACGCGGCGGAGGCCGATCTGGCGCTGCTGGCCGACACCTGCGGCGCGGCGGGCGCGACGACCGTGCAGGTGGCGCGCACCGAGGACGAGGCGGCGCTGCTGTGGCGGGCGCGGCGCTCGGTGGCCCCCGCGCTGGCCCGCCGCCGCCCCAACAAACTGGGCGAAGACATCGCCGTGCCACGCAGCCAGATCCCAGCGATGGCCCGCGCCGTCCAGGCCATCGCTGCCGAATATCACCTGACCATCCCCCTCTATGGCCACGCGGGCGATGGCAACCTGCACCCCAACATCCTCTGCGACCGGCGCGACGCCGAAGAGATGGCGCGCGTGCGTGGCGCGGCGGCGGCGATCTTCGCGGCGGCGGTGGCGCTGGGCGGCACGCTGTCGGGCGAGCACGGCATCGGGCTGCTGAAAAAAGAGTTCCTCGCAAGCGACCTGGGGCCAGACCAGATCGCCCTGATGCGCGCGATCAAGGCCACCATCGATCCGCAGGGCATCCTGAACCCCGGCAAGATCTTTCCCAACGGCGTGGCGGATTGGGAATAGCGCCTTTTCCGATCATTTGCTATAATGGGGCCGACATTGAATGATCGGTTCTCATCCACGGCCTTCGCCGTGGCCCTTTGCCCCAAGGAGTAGTGCACCATGACGCAATCTCCCCTGCCCGCGCATCGCCGCCCGGCCCCATGGCTCATCGACATCCTGAATGGCGCGTTTCGCGGCGACTATTGCCCGAACCTCGGCTATTCGGGCTACTTCACGCAGGGCGTGTGCGGCTTTTTGCCTGTCATCGGCTCGATGTGCGCCTTTCGTGATCTGCTGGCCGCCATGCGCCACAAGGATCGCCTGGGCATGGTCTTAAATGGCTTTTCGCTGCTGCCCATCGCGGGGGGCTTCCCCAAAACCGCCCTCGTGCTGCGCAGCGCGAAGAACTTTTCGCAGATGGCCGGTACGGGCATGAACATCCACCAACATTGGCGAGATGGGCAAGAGCCCGTAAGCGAAGCCTGACAACCGCCCGCCGCTGAATGGCGCTCGTGGTCGCGACGGCGGGCACGCTGCGACAGATTTGCGACACTTTCGCGCAACGGTTCCCTGTGTCACCGCATGCTCTCATCAGAACCATTGATCTGGAGGAGCACGCTGATGCAGCAAACCCCGTACCCCAATCCCGCGCCATATCCCCTTGCCCAAGTGGGCACACCACCGACCACGCCAGAAGGGCGCTCGGCACGCCGCGTGGTGATCATCACGTGGGCGATCCTGGGCTATTTCGTGCTGGTCGTCAGCATCGGGGTGGGGTGGGATCGCCGTTGGCACGCTACCCATGTCTTCGACACGTTCTATTCGCCGCCGCACCTGTTTACCTACATCATGTCGGCGTTGGCGGGGGTGGCGACGGCGGTGGTCGTCTTCACCCCCAGCGTGCGGCGCGCATTTGGGCCGACCATCCGCGTGCCGCTCTTTCGCTTCCCGGTGCCGGCGGCGCTCTTCCTGGCGGGCGCGGGCTTCGTCACGCTCGCCATCGCAGGCGTGCTCGATGACATCTGGCACACGACCTTTGGGCTGGATGAAACAGGTTGGTCGACGCCCCACGCGATGATCGGTTGGGGCTTGCTGATGGTCGCGCTGGGCTTCACCGCCTGTCGGCTGGCGCTGGTGGACCGCCGCCCGCTGTCAGGGTTCGGCGGCTTTACCCTGTCGCTGCTGATCCTCTCGTTTTCCGCCACGCCCTTCATGGGACCGATGGAAAAGAATCTCGCGCCCGCCGCCATGCACCTGATCGCGCAGATCCCCGTCCTGGTGG
>JBBQSR010000340.1:0-4823 GCA_038234855.1 Ktedonobacterales bacterium
CGGCATAGGCTTCATCGGTCAGCAGATAGCTGAGGAGGGCCTTCCACGGCGTCGGCAGCTTCGTCAGGTCGGGCGCGAGCGAGGCGCTGTAGAGCATGTGGCGCAGATTCAGCACGGTCGCCGTGACGCCGATGATCAGGACGGGGATGCCCGCGCTGGCCAACTGCACGATGATGAACTGCGCCGACCCCGCGAAAACGATAGCCGACATCCCCTGCACGAAGAGCGGCGGCAGGTGCGCCTGCACCGCCGTCACGCTGTAGATGAGGCCAAAGGGGATGACGCCCGCTAAGATCGGCAGTTCGTCGCGCATCCCCTGGAAAAAGATCGCGTGTCGTGTCTTCATATACATTGAGGATAGCACAGAAAACTGGACAGATAGAGGGACAATCGGCCCATCTGACTGAGGACATTGGTTAGTTTGCAAAATCGAAACTAATGCGGTATACTAAACAGTGTGGAGAAGAGAACATGACCGACACCCAACCACCCCCCCCGCGTACCACTGACGAACTCGTCGAGGTCGCCTTCGACGCGCAACGAAAAGTCTCGCGGGCGGTCCACGCGATGAGCGCGCCCGAGTGGCAGACCATCGAATTGACCATGCCCCAGATGAAGACCCTCATGCTGCTGGACGCCGACGGCCCCCTCTCAATCGGCCAAATCGCGTGCCGGATGAGTTTCGCGAAACCGGCGATGAGCATCTTGGTCGAGAAATTGGTGCAGGGCGGCTATCTGCAACGCGCCGAGGACCCCGAAGATCGCCGTCGCGCCATCGTGCGGCTCAGCGACAAGGGCGCGGATATCGTGGCAGCATTGTTGCGTGGGACGCATACCAAGCTACGCGGCTATCTCAGCCAGATGCATCACGACGACCTCGTGGCACTGGTGCAGGGGCTGAGCGCGATGGCCGCCATCATCACCCAGGCGCAATCTGAAACCGACCCATGCGCGCCAGCGGTCGCCACACGACGCGCGACTGCCATCACCACTACCACATCTGATCTGTAAAGGGATACCATCTTACATGGAAATGCCAATCGAACAGGCCCCCGAGGCCGCGACAGCGGGGCAAACCGCCACTGTTGGGCGCTTGCGGGGCTTTCAACTCGGCTCGGTACTAGCGGCCATCATGGTCACGCTGCTGCTGTCGGCGCTCGACCAGACCATCGTCGGCACCGCGCTCCCTACCATCGTCGGCGAGTTGCACGGCTTCAGCAACTATAGCTGGGTGTTGACCTCGTACCTGCTGACCTCCACCACCATGACGCCCATCGTCGGCAAACTGTCCGATCAGTTTGGGCGCAAATGGTTCCTGGTGGCTGGCATCGTCATCTTCTTGATCGGCTCGGTGCTGAGCGGCGCGGCCCAGACTATGACGCAATTGATCCTCTTCCGTGGGTTGCAAGGCATCGGCGGCGGCATGATCTTGGCGCTGGTCTTCACATTGGTCGGCGACATCTTTTCGCCCGCCGAGCGCGCCCGCTGGCAGGGCCTCTTTTCCGGCGTCTTTGGCCTGGCGAGCGTCATCGGCCCGACGCTGGGCGGCTACATCACCGACAACATCAACTGGCGCTGGGTCTTCTATGTGAATCTGCCTTTGGGCATTCTCGCCCTGGCGCTGATCATTATTTTCCTGCCCATGAACATCTCGCCGCGCAACACGTCATTGAAGGGGTGGGCGGCCATCGCGCGCATCGACTTCGCGGGCGCGTTCCTCTCGGCGGGGGCGACGGTGACATTGCTGCTGGGCCTCTCGTGGGGCGGCACGACCTACCCATGGGGTGACGCGCGCGTCATCGGCATGCTGGTGGCGGCGGGCGTGCTCTTCATCGCCTTCATCGTCACCGAACTCTTCGTGCAAAACCCGATCTTGCCGCTCTCGCTCTTCAAGAACCAGATCTTCGCCAGCGGCGCGATCTTGGCGTTCCTTGTGGGCGCGGCGCTCTTTGGCACCATCATCTATCTGCCGCGCTTCGTGCAAGAGGTGCTGGGCCAGGCCGCGACGAATTCGGGCGTGGTGACGACGCCCCTGGTGGTGACGCTGGCCATCGGCGCGGCGCTCATCGGCCAGGTGATCGCCGTGATCGGGCGGTACCAGGTGATCGCCATCATCGGCGCGGTCATCATGGTCTTTGGCATGTACCTGCTGACGGGCATGACCTCCGCTTCCGCTACCTTTGATGTGACGCGCAACATGATCGTGCTGGGCCTGGGCATCGGCCTGGTGCAGCCCGTGATGACGCTGGCGGTGCAAAATGCCATCCCGCGCAACATGCTCGGCGTCGGTACCTCCGCCGTCACCTATCTCCGTTCCCTCGGCGCGACGCTGGGCACCGCCATCCTCGGCACCATCGTCAGCAACCGGCTGGCGGCGGAGCTAGGGACGCGCTTGCCCAGTGGCGCGCAGCAACTGCCCGCCAGCGTGCTGAAGGCCGCCACCAGCGAGCAGGCCTTGATCAACGGCCACCTCCGCACCAGTCTGGTAAATGGTGTCGTCCAGGGGTCGACGGCGAACGTGCCCGCTGGGCCGCAGCATGATGTCATTGTCACGGGCATCACCCAGCAGGTGACGGGGCTGATGAACCAAGTCTTCGACGCGACCCGCCAATCGCTGGCGGTCGGCTTGCAGAGCGCCTTTACCGTCGCGCTGATCGTCGCGGGGCTGGCCGTCGTCGTCACTTTCTTCCTCAAGGATGTGCCATTGGGCACCCGCGCCACCGCGCCCGCCCCTGCGGCGGCCAACGCCCTGGAGTCGGCAGAGATCGGGCTAGAGGGCGCGACGCCCGTGCTGCCCGGCGCGGCGCTGGCGGGTCTGATGACGAACGGCAACGGCGTCCTGAACTCGCGTCAGGGCTTTCACTTCGACGATGAACCCATCGCCATGGGCCACCTCGTCGCGGAGGATCAACCGACGGGCACCTATCCGGCCTCCAATGGCCACGGACGCAGCACGAACAGCGCCCTGGGCATCGAACGCGCCGACGCGCACACGCACTATGAGCGCGCGTCTTATGGCAGCGTGCGCCGCCTGGACGGTGCGCCATCTACCGAGCAGTGGTACGAACGCTTCATGGCGAGCCGACACGAGATGGAAAACGTCGTCGTCAGCTTCTTCCTCGCGCACCCTGAAGACCTGCCGCCGGGTCAGCGCAGCGCCAGCCGCTTCACCCTGGAACTGCTCGACCGCCAGTTCCTCGGGCTAGAGGAAGCGATGCGTCAGGCCGAGCCACCGACCGCCGCCCGCGAGAGCGTGCCCGCCGAGTAACACCCATGCCTTCTCAACAAGGCATCGGTCATCGCAACGTTGCCCCGTCCGACCAAGCTCGGGCGGGGCAATTTGACAGAATGTCGGTGAACTCATCCATATCATGTGATATTTTCCCCATCTGGGTCGTATATACAGATAAGTCCTTGCGTTATGTCAAAAGGACCAGTTTGCCAGGAACGCCCTGGCGCAAGCTTACCTCACTTCGCATAGAGGAGCGCAAACAGCATGCATCTCGGACGTTTCACCCGCATGGCCTCACAGAGCGCGGGGGTCGCCGTCGTGGCGGCAACCCTGGCCCTGGCAGCCTGCGGCAGCACCAGCGGCGCTGGCGGCAGCAAGACCATCGTCATTGGCTCCGACCTACCTATCTCGGGCGCTGACGCTGGGGTGGGCCTGCCCACCCAGTTGGGTGTGCAGCTCGCCGCCGACCAGAACAAAGATCTGGGCAACGGCTACACGCTGAAGTACATCTCTAAGGATGACGTCAGCACGACGACCGGCAAACACGACCCCGCCACCGGTGCCTCGAACCTAGCGGCGTTGCTCAACGACAAAGCGGTCGCGGTGATTGGCCCATTCAATAGTAATGTGGCCAAGCAAGAGATTCCAGTTGCCAACAACAGCACTATCACCCTCATCAGCCCCTCCAACACGAACCCCGGTTTGACGTTGCAGCAGTACGCGGCAGACAACAGCATTAATTTTAGCCAGTTGCATCCATCTGGCAAGCCGAACTGCTACTTCCGCATCCCCGGTAACGACGTGGTCCAGGGCAAGATTTTGGCGGACTTCGCCACTGCCCCCAAAGGCACGTCAGGGTTAGGCTTCAAGAAGGCCTATATCATCGACGACAACGAAGTCTATGGCGTGGGTCTCGCCAACTTCTTTGTAGCCGAGTTCAAGGCTCAAGGCGGCACGACGCTGGGCCGCGACTCCATTGACAGTTCCAAGCCTCCCACCAGTACGCTCGCCGACAAGATCAAGGCCACGAAGCCCGATTTTGTCTTCTACGGTGGCGTCACTGACGGCGGTGGCGGCACGCTCAAGGCGTTGCTTGGTGCCTCAGTGCCGATGGTCGGCGGCGACGGCATCGCGCAAGATACCGAGTTCACCAAGGCGGCAGGAGCTGCAGCGGCAGCCAACACCTATGGTTCGGTCGCGGCCCCCGAAACAACTAAGCTGACATCTAGTGCAGCCACCGATTTCATTGCAGCCTATAAAAAGGCCTTCCCCGACAAGAACCTGGTGGCATACAGCGGCCAGGCCTATGACGCGGCCAAGATCGAGATTCAGGCGATTAAGACGCTGCTCGATTCAGGCAAGACTGTAACAAAAGAGTCCGTGTGTAGCGCCGTGCAAAGTGTCCAATACACGGGTGTGACGGGCACCATCAGCTTCGACCAGAACGGTGATAACGCGGGCCAGCGCGTCTTTAGCATCTACAGCACCGATGCGCAAGGCGTCTGGAACTTCGTGAACCAGGTCAACGGCTAGTCCCCCGGCGGGCCAGCCTCCATTCAGCGGCGCATCAACTCTTGACGCATGGGTTATG
>JBBQSR010000341.1:0-4818 GCA_038234855.1 Ktedonobacterales bacterium
GTCGAGGACAACGGCACCGTCGTCGGGCAGATCACCCAGGCGAGCATTTATCGCCAACTGCGCACGCCCATCGAAACCGCCCAGGCCGCCACCAAAGCCTGATCCACCATCACACACTCATGGCCCCGCGCCACTGAGAGGGATACCCATGCCTCCAAAGACCCTGCAAGAGTTGCTCAGCCAGATCAACACCTACCTCCACAACAAATATATTTGGGATGCGAGCCGCGACGATAGCATCCCCAGATTGTTCGTTGCGCATATGACGCTGGTGGGCTGGAGTTTGCTCATCTCAGTGCTCATCGCATTCCCGATCTCGCTGCTAATCGTGCGGTTCACTAATCTGTATTTGCCCGCGATTTCGGTGGCTGGGCTACTCTATACCGTTCCTAGTCTGGTGATGTTCTCGCTACTGGTGCCCATCACGGGGCTGACCGAGACGACTGCCATCATTCCCCTCGTCCTCTATGCCCAAATCGTGTTGATTCGCAACTTCGTCGCGGCCATTCGTGCGGTTGACCCTGTCTTGCAAGATGTCGGGCGCGGGCTGGGTATGAGCGAGACACAGTTGCTGGTGCGCGTGACGCTGCCGTTGGCCTTACCCGTCATTATCGCTGGGCTGCGCGTCGCGACGGTGGCGACCATTGGCTTGGCAACCATTGCTCCCATCGTTAGCTATAACGATCTTGGTTCCTTGATCTTCAATGGATTTCAGCCGTTTTATCCGGCACAGTTAGTGGTCGTCGCGGTGTTGATCACGCTCATCGCGCTCATTGCGGATGTGCTGTTGCTCGGCGTGCAGCGACTGCTCAGCCGTGGCCGCGCGCTCGTCGTGGCGCAGTAGGGGAGATGGCATGAATTTGGTGAGCCTCATCTGGGCCTACGTTCACGATCCTGCCAATGATTTTGGTGGGCACACGCATGATTTTTTGTTGGTCGCCCTGTGGTCCATTGCCATGTCTATCATCATTGGTGTGCCGTTGGGCATCATCGCCGCGCAAAATCGCGTCGTTGCTTTCCTGGCGACCTCGCTGAGTGGGGCGGGGCGGGCCATCCCCACCATCGCGTTCTTTGGGCTGGCGGCGGCGTTGCCGATCCTGGGCCTGAATGACCGCTCCGCCATCATCGCGCTGACGCTCCTGGGCATCCCGCCTATCTTGCTCAATACCATCGCGGGCTTGCAAGGGGTTGATAACACGCTGGTCGATGCTGCGCGGGGCATGGGCATGACCTTCACACAACGGATGGTGCGCGTGCAATTGCCATTGGTTTTGCCCGTCATTGCGGCGGGCGTGCGCACCACGGCGGTGCAGGTGATCGCTACCACGCCACTGATCACCTTCCTCGGTCTGGGGGGGTATGGCGAATATATCGTTGGTGGCATTGGCCGCAGCACCGACGCAGGAACGGCCCAAGTGTTGGCAGGTGCCATACCGGTGCTGGCGCTAGCGTTGCTCGCTGAATATGGGCTGGCGGCGGTGCAGCGCGCGCTGACGCCCGTTGGACTACGCAAGCAAACCATCCCCGTAGCTGAAATCGTTGCGGACTCAGCCAGCGCCGAACCCGGAAAGGGGGTGATGGCGGCCTAAGCTAAATGGGGCCAACAATGAACGTTGTTATTGTCCACGAAAGAACCTGATTTCTTTCGTTTCGTGAACCACTCACAAGGAGCATTCCATGCGCGTTTCACGCATGTTCGCACTGCCCATGACCGCTCTCATCGGAGCCGTTCTGTTGTTGAGCGCCTGCGGCAGCACTTCTTCCAACGCGGGGGGCGGAAGTACCACCACAACCCCCAAGGCAGTGACACTGGGCAGCAAAAAAGACGGCGACAGTGTGCTAGAGTCGCAGATGTATAAACTGCTGCTCGAAAAGGCTGGGTATACCGTCACCCTCAAATCCGGCCTTGATAACAAGACGGCCAGCCCAGCCATCTTCTCTGGTCAGCTCGACCTCTATCCCGAATTCACCGGCACCGGGCTGGGCAACCTGGGGCTGCCGAGCGTCGCTGATCCACAGAAAGCCTACTCCACAGTGGCAGCGGCCTATGAGTCGCAAAAGCAGATCACGTGGCTCGATGCCGCGCTCAATCTGAACGACAGCTACGGCGTCTGCGTGCCTAATGCGGTCGCCCAGGCAAAGAACTGGACGAAGATTTCGGATATCGTCGCTACGGCTGGCACGTTGCGTCTCGCCACCCCGCCTGATGCCGTCTCGCAGCCCGACGTGCTGCCCAACATGTTGAAAGTCTATGGCATCACCTTCAAGAAGACGACCCAGATCGACTCGACCCTGGCCTACACCTCTGTGACACAGGGCCAGGCTGATGTGCTGATCTGCTACACGACTGATGCCAACATCGTGACGCAAAACTTCACGCTGTTGACGGATGACAAGGTGGCATTTCCGGCCTACAATCCCGCGCCCATCGTGCGTGATCAGGTGTTGACTGCCCACCCCGACATCAAGACGATCTTGAATCCGTTGGCTACCAAGCTGACGACATCTGAGATCACCAAACTGATCAAGCTGTATGCCATCGACAAGACCCCGGCTGATGTCGTGGCCAAGCAATGGCTGAAAGATCAGGGTCTGCTGTAGCTCAAACCTAGCCCGCCTACGCGGGCTAGGTGATCCGAGGCGCGGGTTTACCCGCTGGCCTTGCAACGATGCCTCTCTGCCATTCGTGGTGGGGAGGCATCGGCCTATTACCTGCCGCTTCTCGCTCGGTATCGTAGAATGATATGGTAGAGAACGTGTGCAGAGGAGCCATCACCCCATGCCCGCCGAACCGCAGACGAGCGCCATCCCCACGGACCCGACCGCCCGCGCCGCGCGGGTCGATGAGCTGCGTCGCCAGCTTGAGCGCGCGAACTATGAATACTACATCCTCGATAATCCGACGCTTAGCGACGCGGACTATGATGCGCTATTGCGCGAGTTGCGCGCCATCGAGGAGGCCGACCCCGAACTGGTGACGCCCGATTCCCCGACGCAGCGTGTGGGGGCGCAGGTGCCCTCGGCGGGCTTCGCGGCGCACCGCCACCCACGCCCAATGCTGAGCCTGGCGAACGCGCGCAACGCCGAGGAGCTGGCCGCATGGGAAAAGCGTGCCCACAACATCTTGCCCGACGCCACCTTTACCTATGTGGGGGAACTGAAGATCGACGGGCTGGCGATGGCGCTGACCTATGAGCGCGGGCGGCTGGTGATGGGCGCGACGCGCGGCGACGGCATCGAGGGCGAGGACGTGACGGCGAATGTGCGCGTCGTCCACGATATCCCGCACACCCTCACTGGGGACGACATCCCGGAGCGGGTCGAGATTCGCGGCGAGATCTATATGCCCGCCAGCAGCTTCGAGCGGCTGAATGAAGAGATGAGCGCCGAGGCCGCCAAGCGCGTGAATGACGATGGCACCTCGCCCGCCGCCAAGCTCTACGCCAACCCGCGCAACTCCGCCGCCGGATCGCTGCGCCAAAAAGATTGGCGCATGACCAAGGGCCGCAACCTGCACTTTTTCGCCTATCAGATCGGCTATGTTGAGGGGCAACCCGAACCCACCAGCCAGGTCGAGGCGTTAGCGCGCATCCGCGCGTGGGGCTTCGTCGTGAACCCCAACGTGCAGGTGCTGCCGACGCTGGATGACGCAGCCGCGTACTGCCTGGAATGGCAGGGCCGCCGCTTCGAGTTGGACTATGAGATCGATGGCTGCGTCATCAAGATCAGCGACCGCCACCAGCAAGAGGAACTGGGCGTCGTCGCGCGCGACCCACGGTGGGCCATCGCTTACAAGTTCCCGCCGATCCAGGCGACGACCGTGCTGCGCGAGATCCGCGTCAACATCGGGCGCACCGGCACGCTGAATCCCTATGCCGTGCTAGACCCCGTCAACATCGGCGGTGTCACGGTCAAGCACGCGACGCTGCACAACGAAGAGGACATCCAGCGCAAGGATCTGCGCATCGGCGACACGGTGTTGCTCCAGCGCGCGGGCGATGTCATCCCCCAGATCGTCAAGCCCATCCTCGAAAAGCGCCCGCTGGACGGCGAGGGCAACCCCGTCGCCCCGCAATACGCCCTGCCGCGCGTCTGCCCGTCGTGCGGCGCGCCCGTGCGCAAGGACGAGGAAGAGGTGATGGCCTACTGCACCAACGACATGGCCCACTGCCCCGCGCAGACGCTGGAATGGCTGCGCCACTACGTCAGCCGTGGCGCGATGGACATCATGGGCGTTGGCGAGGAGGTCTGCGCGGCGCTGTACGCCGCCGACCTCGTCCACGACCCCGCCGACCTCTACCACCTGACGGCGGATGACCTGGCCACCCTAGAAGGTTTCAAGGCCAAACGCATCGCCAACGCGCTGAAAAGCATCGAGGAGAGCAAACAGCGGCCCCTGGGCAAACTGCTCTTCGCGCTGGGCATCCGCCATGTCGGCGAGAAGGTCGCGCGCATCGTCGCCGACCGCTTCGGCGACATCGACGTGCTGCTGGCCGCGTCGCAGGACGAGATAGCCGATATCCCCGGCGTCGGCCCCATCATTGGTGAGAGTCTGCACACCTGGCTGGCGAATGATGAGCATCGCGCGCTGATCGAGCGGCTGCGCGCGGCGGGGCTGCGGATGACCGCAGACCAGTCCGCCCCCATCCCCGTCGGCCCGCTCACCGGGCAATCCTTCATCCTCACGGGTCGTCTAGAGCACCAGACGCGCCCGCAAGCGGAGGCGGCGCTGGCGGCCCTCGGCGGCACTATCGCCAGCAGCGTCAGCAAGACGCTCAGCCATCTCATCGCGGGCGCGGACGCCGGATCGAAGCTCGC
>JBBQSR010000342.1:0-4799 GCA_038234855.1 Ktedonobacterales bacterium
GGTGATGCCATAGCCTTAGGTGCTGGCCTCGCCGAAGTATTCAGCGATAACAACGAATTAGGGCAAATCACGGAGGACACGGAAGAGGAGGGACAGCCACGGAAAGTCTTGAGCCTTCCGCGCCTTCCGTGATTTCGTCACCTCTTCGACTCCATAAAGGATGGTCACTCATGCGCTATCGCACGCTCAGCAATTCCGGCATCAAGATGTCGGTCATTGGGTTTGGGATGTGGACGGTCAGTACGGATTGGTGGGAGGCCGACAACGCCGAAGCCGTCCGGCTGTTGCAATCCGCGCTGGACCTAGGCATCACCTTCTATGACACGGCGGATACCTATGGCAACGGGCGCGGCGAGGAACTGCTGGCCGAGGCGCTGGGGCATCGGCGCGACGACATCACCATCGCCACGAAGTTTGGCTATGACATCGTCAACACCTCCGCCCAGCGCGACGGCCACGGTGAACTGCCGCAGGACTGGTCGCCCGCCGCCGTCCGTGCCGCGTGCGAGGCCAGTCTGCGCCGCCTGGGCACCGACCACATCGACTACTACCAACTGCACAACCCGCGCATCGAGGCCATCCAAGACGACGCGCTGTGGGCGACGCTGGCGGATTTGCAGCAGTCCGGCAAGGTGCGCGCGGTCGGTGTCGCCCTCGGCCCCGCGCTGAAACCCGATCGCCAGATCCCCGAGGGGCGCGCCGCCATCATCGAGCGTGGGGCGCATCCGCACATCATCGACAACCTGCTCGAGCCATTGCTCGGTGAGGCGCTGTTTCCCCTGGGTCGTGAGCACGGCGTGGGCTTCGTCGTGCGGGTGCCGCATTCATCGGGCTTGCTGGAGGGACACTACACGGCGGAGACGACCTTCCCGCCGGGCGACCACCGCAACCATCGCCCCCGCGCGTGGCTGCTGGAAGGCGTGCAAAAGGTCGAGCATCTGCGCTTCCTCGCGCGCCCCGACCGCACGTTGGGCCAGGCCGCGCTGCAATGGCTGCTGCACGAACCCGCCGTGACGGGCATCCTCCCCAACATCTACAACGCCGCGCAGTTGGCCGAATTCGCCGCCGCGCCCGACACCCCCGCGCTGACCGACGAGGAAATGACGCAGGTGCGGGCGTTGGTCGCCGACAACTTTGGGCTACAAACGCTACAAGTTTAGCAAAACGAGGGGACGGAACACGGAATGTGCGCGAAATGACGCGGAATGGTTATCAGGAAAAGGTGACATATCTCCCTTATTCCGTGTCCTCCCGCGATAATCTCGCGTCATTCCGCGTTCCCGTCCGAGAAAAGGTGCATGATCATGACTGAGCATCCCAAACCACCCGCCAAGCCCGTGCGGCGGCAGTATGTGCGGTTCGCGTTCTTCCAGGTGGCGCAGGAATGGAAGCGCCTCCCCGATGCGGTACGCGAGGCCGACACGCGCGAATTCATCGCCGCCATCGAGCAGTTCGGCGGGCGGATGCTGCTGCGGAGCTATTCGCTGGTGGGCACCCGCGCCGACGCCGACTTCTTGCTGTGGCAGGTGACGGAGGATCTGCCGATCTTCCGCGAATTCGCCACGCAGATCAATGGGACACGGTTGGGGCAGTACCTGCACCCCGCGTATGCCTATCTGTCGATGACGCGCCGGTCGATCTACGAGATCCGCGACGCGCATGGGGCGGAGGAGGGCGAGCGCATCACCATCGCCCCTGGGCCGTCACGCTACCTCTTCGTCTATCCCTTCGTGAAGACGCGGCCCTGGTACGCGCTGACCAAGGAAGACCGGCAACTGATGATGGACGAGCACATCCGCGTGGGCCGCAAATATCCCCAGGTGAAGATCAACACGACCTACTCGTATGGGCTGGACGACCAAGAGTTCGTCGTCGCCTTCGAGACGGACGACCCCGCCGCCTTTTTGGACCTCGTGGCCGAACTGCGCGAAACCGAGGCCAGCCTGTACACCCTGCGCGACACGCCGATGTTTACCTGCGAGGCGCTGGGGTTGCGCGCGATGCTGGCGGCGGTGGGGGGCATGCGCGATGGCGTGGCGCTGCCAAGCGCGGACGCGGCGTCGCGAGGGACGCCGTCACCAGGGGCGAAAACTCCCTGGCTCGAAAAACAATCCCCGAGTGGACTGCAAGGGCACCGCGCTAGCGACCCTGGCGTGGCGGGGCTGCCCGACACGCATGATGCCGCCGTGCCCTGGGTACCCGTCGCGCCACTCAGCGACCTGCCCCCTGGCACCAGCAAGCTCGTGTACGTCAGCGGCGAGGCGGTGGCGCTGTGGAATCTGGACGGAGCGGTCTATGCCACGAATAATCGCTGCACCCACGCACGCGGCGCACTCTGCGACGGCGCGGTGTCGGGCAGTGTCGTCACCTGCCCCTGGCATGGCGGGCAATTCGACATCACCACTGGGGCGGCGGTCGGCGCGCCCGCGCGCATCCCCATCGCTACGTATGCCACGCGCATCAACGAAGGGACCATCGAAGTGAACATCAACGAACCCGCGAACACCCCAGTGACCGATGCGGTCGTGCCTGCCGAACCCCCGGCCCATGACGATCTCGATGCCATCGACAAAAAGCTGCTGAACCTGCTGCAATGGGACTTTCCCCTGGTCGAACGGCCCTTCCAGCACATCGCCGACAGCTTGAATGGCGAGATGGATGGTACGAACGCGCCGCTGACCGAGGACGCGGTGATGGCGCGCGTCGAGGCGCTGCGGCAGCGGACGATCATCCGGCAACTGAGCGCCATCTTCGATACGCGCAAGCTGGGGTACCAGTCGTCGCTGGTGGCGATGCGGGTGATGCCCGAGCATCTGGACGAGGCGGCGCTCATCATCAATGAACATCCGGGCGTGTCGCACAACTATCAGCGCGACAACCATTTCAATCTGTGGTTCACGTTGGCCGTACCGCCAGGCGAAGACCTGGACGCCGTGCTGGCCGAACTGGCGGCGCGGGTGGGCGCGGAGGTGACGCGCAAGCTGCCGAACCTGAAGATGTACAAGATCGCCGTCAAGCTGGATATGGAAAAAGACGAGCGGGCCGTCACACGCAAGGACGACGCGCCGCACTACGCCAAGAATCCCCGCGCGCTGACGGGGCGCGACCGCGACCTCATCCGCGCGGTGCAGGACGACCTGCCGACGCGCGGCGACTTCTTCGCGGCGGCGGCGGCCCAGGCGGGCGTGACTATCCCCGAACTCTTCGCGTGGATGTCCGAGATGCAGCGGTTGGGCTATCTGCGCCGCTTCGCCGCCATCTTGCGGCACCAAGAGGCGGGCTTCACAGCGAATGGCATGATCACGTGGAAAATCCCCGAGGACCGCGTGGATGAGGTCGGCTATGTCGCCGCGAGCTACCCGCAGGTGAGCCATTGCTATCGCCGCCCGATCTATGAGGACTGGCCCTATAACCTCTTCAGCATGGTCCACGCCCGTTCGCGCGAGGCATGCGAAGAGATCGCCGAGCGCATGGCCACCGAGATCGGCATCCACGACTACATCATCCTATACTCGACCCACGAATACAAAAAGACGCGCGTCGAATATTTCGCGCACGACTGGGATGACTGGGCGGTGGGTGGCGCGGCCTGGGCGCGGCTCGACGCACGCATCGCGGCGGGCGAGTTTCGCAGCGGCCCCCGCACCTGGCGCGAACGCCAAGGGGCTGTGGTGGGGCGGTAAGGGGTATTTGCCTGCCACCCAACGGAGAGGGCAGGCGGTTTCAAGCGCCTGCCCTCTTCATTGCCCTATGCTGCCGTTGCTCCTGTTTGCTGTCCTCGTTGTCCTGCGCTACCGTGGGGACCGCCCTCCCCGTTAGGACGGGGCTACCCGAGGCCATGCACGATCAGCCCGGCGTAAAAATACACCGCGACACCAACGAAGAGCATGCTGTCGATGCGGTCCAGCACGCCGCCATGGCCATAGAAGAAGGAACCGGAATCTTTCATATCGGCTTGGCGCTTGATGAGGGATTCTGCGAGGTCGCCGATGGTGGCGGTGAAGCTGATGAGCAAGCCGAGCGCGATGATGTGGTACCACGCCACTGAGGGCGCGATGGGGCGGGTGAAGACGAACGCGGCGGCCATGGCGAAGATCGTGCCACCGATGACGCCCTCCCAGGTCTTCGAGGGGCTGACGTTGGGGGCGAGCTTATGCTTGCCAAAGAAGCGGCCCGCGAAGAAGGCGGCGCTATCAAAGGCCCACACGCCAAAGAAGACGACCAGCAGCCACCAGAAGCGCATCGTGCCCGCCGTCGCCGTCAGCCCACCGCCCGTCACATGATACGCGATATCGTTGCCACGCAGCGTCATCAGGTACGACAGGGGCCAGGCGAGGTAGAGCGCCATCACTAGCGTCAGCGCCCAGTCCATCAGCGCGGTGCCCGCCTGGCGGCGCAGCAGCAACCACGAGAGCGAGCCGAGGACGAGCGCGGTGATGGTGATCTCTTGCATCAGCGTGCGCAGCGGGGGAAAGAGCGCGCCCAGCAGTAAGGCCAAGCCCACGAGGAAGCCAAAGCTCGTCAGCGGCTGAGCGCCGATCTTGCGAAACATGCGGTCCAGTTCATAGATGCCCAGCCCCATGATGGTGACGGCCCCAACGAAGGTCACCCAGCCGCCGAACCACACCATCGCCAACACCACCGGGATGGCGATGCCCGCCGTGATGAGGCGACGGCTCAGCGACTGCACCCATTCGGGCGTCGCGCGCTCGGCCACGGTCTGCGTCCATGTCGCCGTGTCGGTGTGTCACTTCGCATCACTGCGATGTGGGCGAATCTGCCAAACATGGTCGCGCATC
>JBBQSR010000343.1:0-4772 GCA_038234855.1 Ktedonobacterales bacterium
AAGCCGAAGCGGGTGAGGCCCCCTTGACCATTGAAATAGGTCAGGAACGCGCCGGAAAGGATGTAGCCGGTGTAGGGAAAATATTCAATGCCATTGACCAGCACGACGCGGCTCGGCACGTCCCAGACGAAGTTGCCGTAGGAATCGGCGTAGGGGATGTAGCCATGGCTGAGGGCGTCATGCGGGCTGACCCAGGTGAAATCGTTGAAGCCCCAGTTCAGCATATCGCGGATGTCCGTCACCCAGTCGTTGTCGCTGTGCATGATGACCGCGATGAGGTGGTGCCCATTGCGCACGGCGGAAAGCACATCCACGAAGCGCGCCGCGCCCGTCCAGCCGGGCTTGCCGCCATCCGCGCCGGGGTACCACCACAGCGGCTGGTGCTGGTTGACGAGGTCGTGCTTGGGGTGCGCGCCCGTCGCGGGGATGGTGAAGGTGCGCGTGCCCAGGATGGCCGCGATGGTCGGCAGCCCCATGGCATAGCGGCCCAGCACGGCAAGATCGCGGGCGCTGCTATAGTGCCCCGTGTCGTCCAGCCCATGCGGATTCATATAGTGCGTGTGGGTCAGGCCCAGCGCGCCCGCCGTATCGTTCATCCACTTGATGAAGGTGGCCTCGCTGCCGCCGCCGACGCCCTCGGCGATGGCTTCCGCCGCGTCGTTGCCCGAGATCATCAGCATGCCATAGAGCAGGTCATGCAAGCTATACCGTTCGCCCTTGCGGATGCCGACGCAAGTGCAAAAGATGCTAGACGCGTTGGCCGAAACGGTGATCATCTGGTCGGGGGAGCCGTGGCTGAGTGCCACCACCGCCGTCATCAGCTTGGTCGTGCTGGCCATCGCCAGCGGCATGTCGCCATTCTTGCTGAAAAGGATCGCGCCGTTGCTCTCATCCATCACCACTCCCGAGATCGCCCAGATGACGGGCGCGGGGTGGTCGGTGTCGAGCGCGATGGAGGGATACACCGGTAGCGGGGTCGGCGGCGATGCATACCCCCCGGCGCTCGCCGCGAAGGTGGGCGGCAGATGCGCCGACACGAAGGGCCGCACCACCAGCACGACGAGCGCGACGATGCCCACGACCGCCGTGATGACCGCGCTGATGCGCTGCTGCCCCGTCGGTTTGCGCCCCTCGCCATCGGCGGGGGCCTGACGCGGCGCGTCGGGGCGGATGTGCACGCTGGGGGCGGGCACCTTGGCCGTGGGGGTCTGCCCCGTCGCGCCCCTGCCCGCGCCCGTGTCGTTCGGCAGCATGATGATGGCGGGGCGCTGCCCAGTGCCAGCGGCCTTCGGCGGCGCGGTCCCGGTCGGGCGCGCGGCGGGGGACTCTGGCGGCTTGATGATGGGCTGCTGCCCCGTCTCGCGCCGCACCTGTTCGCGTAGCTCACGAAACGAGCTATAGCTGGCGGCGGGCGGTTGATTGCGCGGACGCCACTCGGGCGCATCTTGGGGGGGCTGGGGATCGCTGGGCATCGGGTCACTCCTTCACGCGACGCCACTATATCATGCTTCAGTTCGCAGCACAAGAATATCTTTGCGGCTAGGAGTTATGGTTGAGCCAGATGCCGGGTGGCGTGAGGGAACTGCCCTCGCTTGTTCGCGCGAGACATGCGGACAATTCACAAGGAATCCAGCATGGCGAGGCGTTCTCATCGAGAAGGCGGTGTACGTCGCGCTACACCACCAAGCGCAGCAAATAGCCGGGGTTCAGCACGGCCCACGGCGAGAGGAAGTCGCCCGTCACCGCCACGATGGTGTCGGCCATGTGCTTGCGGCGGCGCATCACCCACGAGATGTGGTTCATCAGCGGCGGCACCTGCACCGACGCCTGGATGATCATCTCGATGATGCGCTTGCCGCGAAACGAGGCGCGCAGTTCGCGGTCATAGCGCGCGAGGGCGGCGGCGCTGGTGTCGTCGGCCCGCAGCGCGGCATTGGCGACATCAGCGACGATGCCCGCCCCCTGCAACGCCTTGTAGATGCCCTCACCCGTGAAGGGGTCGTAATAGCCGGCAGCGTCGCCCGCCAGCAGCACGCCAGCGGTGGACATGCGCGTCACCCCCACGGCGAGGTGGCTGACCGAGAGCGTCTGCCGCTCTACCGTCACGCCGTCGAGCCGCCCCGCCAGTTTCGGGAAGGACGCCAACGATTCCAAAAGGAAGGCTTGGGGGCGACCAGCCAACTGCTTGGCGTCGCGGGCCTCATCCACCACCATGGCGACGTTGCAGAGGTCGCCATCGCCAAAGGGAGCCAGGCCGACATAGCGGCGGTTCGCCACATGCATCTCGCCGTAACCCGTCAGGCCAGCGATGCCGCGCAGATGGGCGACCAGCGCGATCTTGCGCATGCGGCTCTCGCGCTGAAGCCCCAGTCGCTTGGCGATGGTGGAGTGCAAGCCATCCGCCGCCACGACCAGGCGTGCGTGAATCGGCTCGGCGTCCCCAACGGGGATGAGGGCATGCCCCCCGGCCTCGGGCGTGATCTGCGCCATGCGCCAACCCTCGCGCACCTCCACCCCGGCCTCGCGCGCGGCACGCACCAATGCGGCATCCAGGTGGTAGCGGGCGATGCTCAGCCCCGTTTCGTAGAAGCTGCCCCCGTCGGGGGCCTTCGTCGCGGCGAAGTCGCCCTGGAAGTAGGTGCCATCCGGCGCGTAGATGCGGAAGCCGCGCAATCTGCCGGGCTGGGTCGCTTCCAGTTCGGCCAGCACGCCCAGGTCGCGCAGCAGCGGCTCGGCGGCGGGGCTGAGGTATTCCGCGCAGGGTTTGTGGCGCGGGAAGGTGCCACGGTCCACCAGCACCACGCGCCAGCCCGCCCGCGCCAAATGGATGGCGCTGGCCGACCCCGCCGGACCCGCCCCCACAATCGCTACATCATACGTCTGCGCCATCTTGCATACCCTCTTCTCGTCCGCTGTCGATGGTTTGTTGATATTATGCCGCAGGGGCGGGGTCGCGTGCCAGCCTGGCCGCCATCTCGCCACCCTGGTGCCACGAGATGTCTGGAATGCTGCGCTATGCTGGTGACAGACATTCCCAATTTTTCCGCATGAGAAGGGGCAACCACCCATGAACGAACCAGAGGAACATCCGGTAGCACGGCCCGCGCGCGGCCCCAGCAGCTATGGCTTCCCCAAGGATGGCACGGCGGGACTGCTGCCGTGGTCGCACGCGACGACGCGGCTGGTGGCGGCGCGCAATTACTGGCTGGCGACCACATCGCCCGCTGGCCGCCCACACGTGACGCCGCTGTGGGGCGTGTGGGTGGCGGGCGCGCTCTATTTCGACGGTGCGCCCCAGACGCGCTGGGCACGTAACCTGACGGCGAATCCCCACGCCACGGTGCACCTGGAAGACGGCGACGATGTGGTGATCATCGAAGGGACGGTGGAAGACATCATGCATGTAGAGGATGCTGAACTAGCCGCCGCCATCATCACCGCGTGGGATGGCAAGTACGGGCGGCTGCACCCCGACCCCGCTGGCAACGGCATCTGGCGGCTGCGCCCCCGCAACGCCCGCGCGTGGAGCAACGCGGCACTGACCGACGCGACGCGCTGGGACTACCCACCACCCACCGTTGGGGCCTAGCACCATGGGCGGAGTCGGCCCACGCTAGACAGCGGCGCTACAATAGATGGCGAGCAACCACCCAAGGTTTGACGAACCGGAGGCCCGCCATGCAGCCAGTCATCGCGCCACAGCCCTGGCCCCCACGCGCCGATCCCTCGCCCTACGCGGGCAGACCGTTGACCGCGCCGCCCCCGCCGCCACGGCGGTTGCGCGCGTGGCCGGCCATTTTGGCGCTCTTTTTCTTGAGCGCGTTCATCCCCGAGAGCGTCGTCACGGGCAGCACGTCACCTGTGCGCCTGGCGGGCGACCCAGCGGTGCTGCTCTACATCATCGCCTTCTACGGCACGGCGAATGTGCTGATCCGCGAGGCGTGGGTGCGGGGCAAGCGCGACTGGCGCAGCTTCATCTTGCTGGGCCTGGCCTTTGGCATCGTGAATGAAGGGGTCGTCGCGGGGACGTGGTACCACGTCGCGTATACGGGCTATACCTACATCGGCGGGGTCGACCTGGCGTGGGCGGTGGGGCTGACGGTCTTTCACGCGGCCTTCAGTGTGGCGGTGCCCATCGCGCTGATCGGGGTGCTCTTTCCCCGGCGGGCGGGGCAGCCCTGGCTGGGGCGCTGGGGCTTCGTGGGCTGCTGGTTGGTGCTGGGGTTGCTGACGTTGGGCGGCGTCGGCAGCCATGAGGCGCAGGGCTATCGCGTCCTGGCCTTGGCACTAGCGGTCGTGCTGGTGGTGGTGGCGCTGGTGCGGCACCCGTCCCTGCCCCCGGTGCCCGTGCCGCGCCCCGCGCCGCAGTTGTGGACGCTGCGGTGGTCGGCCTTTGGCCTGGCCGTGCTGCATGATGCCCTGCTCTTCGTGGTGCCGCCGCTTGTGCTGGCGATCAGCGGGCAGATCGTCGTCGCGCAGTTCATCGATGTCGCGCTCTTTTTAGCCGGATGGACGGGCATCGTGCTCATCTTGCGGCGGTGGACGGCGCGGGCTGACTGGGGCGCGCGGCAGACGCTGGCCGTCATCGTGGGCGGCCTCACCCCCGGCATCATCCTGAATGTGCTGCTGCCCCCGGCACTGGCGCTGCGCCTGGCCCAGCGCGGCGACCCCGCAGCGCGCGCGGCGCACCAGATGATGCTGATGAGCGCAGCCACAGCGCTTTGCAAGAGCGGCCGCGCGGCGCTGATGGAAGTGCCCGCCGCCGTGCTGGC
>JBBQSR010000344.1:0-4770 GCA_038234855.1 Ktedonobacterales bacterium
GAATTCCGCGTTGCTCACCGATGGGCAGCGCATCATCGTCGCCCTGAATCTGCGCGATGGAGGCGAACGGGTGACGCAGTCGTTGCTGGTCGCCCTCACGCCAGCCACAGGCACGGAGGCATGGCGTGTCGTGCTGCCCAAGCAAAGCTACAACGATGATAGCCCTGGCGGGGTCGGCACGCCCGCCCTGATGGAGGGCCACATCGTGACGATGGGACACACCTTCGACGCGACCGGGTTACTCAACCCCACCGATGAAACGGTCTTCGCCTATGACGCGGCCAAAGGTGGGGCGGGGTGGCGCGCGCCCATCAGCGGTACAGGCAGCATATCGCAACTGGTCACGACCCACAGCACCGTGTATGTGCGCTCACAAGCCAGAGCAGCGAACGATGCACGGGGCATCGACACCATCACCGCCCTCCGGGTGAGCGATGGCAAGCTGCTCTGGCATAATGAAGAGCCAGGCATCAATGTGTTCTTCGCCTTGCCATAGGGTACGGCAGAGAGAGCGGACGCGCCGATGGCGGATTTTTACCGCTCATCGGCGCGGCTTTTGTACCTAGGACGGTTGATCCGGTTGGCGCGGTACTGCTATCCTTTGAGAGAACGGCAGCGAAAATTTCGTAGCGAGGATGATCACGATGGCGCAACAAGGCAGCATGGCGGGCAAGGTGTGCCTGGTGACGGGCGCGACCAATGGCATCGGCAAGGTGACGGCCACGGCGTTGGCCGGGCAGGGCGCGACGCTCGTCATCGTGGGGCGCAGCGCGGAAAAGGTCGCCCAGACCGTGCGCGACATCACCACGCAGACGGGCAACGCGAACGTCACCAGCATCGTGGCGGACCTCAGCCTGCAAGCCGAGGTGCGGCGCACGGCGCACGAGTTCCTGGCCCAGCACGACCGACTGCACGTGCTCTTTAACAACGCGGGCGCGGCCTTTACCAAGCGGCAAGAGACGGCGGAAGGGCTAGAGATGACCTTCGCGCTGAACCATATGGCGTATTTCACGCTGACCCAGGCACTGCTGCCGACCATCCAGGCCAGCGACGCGGCGCGCATCGTCTGCACCGCCTCCGAGGCGCACCGGGGCGCGCAGATCGACTTCGCGGATGTGCAGAGCAAAGCGCGCTATAACGGCTTCGCCATGTATGGTCGGTCGAAGCTGATGAACATCATGTTTGGCTACGAGCTGGCGCGGCGGCTGTCGGGGACGGGCATCACCGTCAATACGCTGCATCCGGGCTTCGTCGCGACGGGCTTCGCCAAGAACAATGGCGGCATCATCGCCTTCGCGGTGGGCGTGCTGCTGCGCCCGGTCGAGATCTCGCCCGCCAAGGGTGCCGAGACGCCGATCTATCTGACGACCTCACCCGAGGTGGCGAATCTGACCGGCAAATATTTCAGCAAGCGCCGCGCGATCTCGTCCAGCAAAGAGTCCTACGTCGAGGCCGACCAGGCCCGCCTGTGGACGCTGAGCGAAGAGATCGCGGCCCAGGTCGGCGGCATGGCCCCCGCTGCCCGTTGAGCAAGGGGTGAGGACGCGACAGGAAGGGGACGAAGTGCGCGAAGGACACGAAGCGGTACTATTCAGAACTCGTTCGTGTTGCTTCTTATCCTTCGTCCCCTTCCTGTCGCGTCTTAAAAACGTGTGCTAAAATTGAAGGCATTGCGTACACCACCGGCGAGGGAAGGGAAGCACCGATGCGCGAGAGGGCAACCATGGCTGGGTGGTCAGGCGCGCTCGTGGCGCTGCTGGCCTTGCTGGCGGCGTGCAGCGGGCCAGTGACGTTGGGCAACATCACATTTGGCAAGCAGCGCACGCCCCCCACCGTCGTGACCGTTTCCAACAGCGACCCGACCCCGGCGCGGCTGACCTCGCGCAGCCAAAACTGGGCGGGGTACATCATCGCCGCCACGCCGCCCGCCAAGGTACCACGGGTGACGGCCATCAGCGCCACCTGGCAGGTGCCACAGGTGACGAGCGCGACGAACGCCGATTCCTCGACCTGGGTCGGCATCGGCGGCGTCAAGAATGATTCGCTCATCCAGGCGGGGACGGACCAGTTGGTGCAAAATGGCAAGGTCGGCTACTATGCCTGGGTCGAATTGCTGCCCGCGCTGCCCCAGCCGGTGCGGGGCATCGATCTGCTGCCAGGCGACACCGTCACCGTCGCCATCAGCTATGAGAGCGGGCAGACGTGGCAGATCCGCATCACCGACAAAGACGCCAACAAGACCGTCACGCAAAAGGTGACGTATGCCAGTTGCTTCTGCTCAGCGGAATGGATCGAAGAAGCCCCCAGCATCAACGGCCAGCAGGCGACGCTGGCGAACTTCACCTCCGTCACGTTCAGCGGCATGAGCGCGACGGTGGGCGGCAAGGCGGCGATCCCCGCGTCGGTCTGCCCACGCCCGTTGACGGTCGCGCTCACCTGCGCCACGCCCATCCGCATGGTCGATGGCGCGGGCAAAGACATCGTGCAGCCGCAGGTCATCCACGCGGGCAGCTTCTCGGCGGTGTACGTCTATAACGATGCACCCCTCAAACCGTGATACACTGTGGGGGTAGGCCAATCCCCACCGAATCACACTGAGGAGCATCAGCACCCGCTATGACTACCGCATCCGATACGACGAACACCGCCCTCACGCCCGCCGTGCACGAGACGTATGATCTCGTGGTCATCGGCGCGGGGCCGGGCGGCTACGTCGCCGCCATCCGCGCCGCCCAGCTTGGCGGGCGCGTCGCCATCGTCGAGAAGCAATACATCGGCGGCACCTGCCTGAATGTCGGCTGCATCCCCTCCAAGGCGCTGCTGCACATCGCCGAGGAATATCAGCGATTCGACAGCCTGGCCGAGATCGGCATCATCGTCCCCCAGAAGCCGACCTTCGACATGCCCGCCGCCGTGCGCCACAAGGCCAAGGTAGTGAAGCAACTCACCAGCGGCGTCGCCGCGTTGCTGAAGGCCAATGGCGTCACCATCGTCAACGGGCGTGGCGTCATCGACGAACCCGGCGTCGTGACCGTGGATCAGCCAGAGGGCACCCGCAAAGCCTTGCACGCCAACAAGATCATCCTGGCGCAAGGATCGGTCCCCGCGCGTCCACCCTTCCCCGGCATCGATGGCGCGAAGGTCATCTTTAGCACCGAGGCGCTAGAGCTAGACCACGTGCCCGAGAGCCTGGTGTGCATCGGCGGCGGCGTCATCGCGGTGGAGTTCGCGTGCCTTTTCAACGCGCTTGGCACGAAAGTGACCATCGTCGAGATGCTGCCCAGCATGATCGCCTATGAAGAACCCGATGTCGTCAAGCAACTCGAAAAAACCTTCCGCAAGCGGGGCATTGACATCCACCTGAATACGCGGGTCGAGGCCATCAGCGACGCCGACGGCAAGAAGAGCGTCACCGCGACGGGACCGAACGGCCCCATCACCTTCAGCGGCGAATATGTGCTGGTGGCGGTCGGGCGCGGCGCGAACCCCGAGGGCGTGAAGGGCCTGATCGATCACGGTCTGGCGATGGACCGCGCCAAGGTCATCGTCAATGACAAGATGGAAACGAACATGGCGGGCGTCTATGCCATCGGCGACCTCTCGGGCAAGACGCAACTGGCCCACGTGGCGATGATGGAAGGCGAGGTCGCGGCGGAAAACGCGATGGGCGGCGACGTGCACATGAGCTATGCCACCTTCCCGCGCCCCGTCTACACCTTCCCCGAGATCGCGTCGGTCGGCCTGACCGAGGCCCAGGCGCGCGAGCAAGACCCCGGCGTGAAGGTCGGCACGATCCCCTGGGCGGCGAATGGCAAGGCGCTGGCCTCCGACGCCACAGAGGGCTTCACCAAGGTGCTGGTCGGGTCGTATGGTGAGATCCTGGGGGCGAGCATCATCGGCCCCGACGCGACGAACCTCATCACCGAATTCTCGTTGGCGATGCAGGGCGAGCTGACGGTCAGCGAGATCATCGAGACGACGCACCCGCACCCGACGCTGAGCGAGGCCCTGCGCGAGGCCGTGCTGTCCGCCGAGAAGCGCGCCATCCACATCTACCAGCGCGCGAAGTAGCGGGAACTGAGCGCGGGTGGGGCAACCCGCGCCCGAAACCACATCAACGAGGCCAGGAAACCATGACACCAATTCACCGCACGCAACAACAGACACGCCAGCAGGAATACCCGTCTGGTTGGCTGTGCGTGCGCGTGAGACGCATCTGAGGAAACACAAACGACGCCGCAAACCCGCCAGACCATCACTGATGGCTCTGGCGTTTTTTTTTATGTCGTCATTTGGGAGGGCGCAGCTATGGAAATTGGCATCTTCGTGCGGAGCTTCGTCATTGGGCTGTCGGTCGCGGCGGTGGTGGGGCCGATGAGCGTGCTGTGCATCCAGCGGACGGTGGCGCGGGGCTGGCGCTATGGGCTGGTGTCGGGGCTGGGCGTCGCCACGGCGGATGGGCTGTATAGCGCGGTGGCGGCCCTTGGGTTGACGGTAGTATCCAGCTTCCTGGTGCAGCAGCAGGGGTGGGTACGGCTGATCGGGGGCCTCTTCCTCATCTATCTGGGCATCCATTCGGCGACCACGCCGCCCGCCACCCGCGCGGCAGGGGCAGGCGGCAGCCAGGGATTCGCGGGGGCGTATCTCTCGACCTTGGGGCTGACGCTGACGAATCCGCTCACCATCCTCTCCTTCGCGGCGATCTTCGCGGGCATGGGTGTCGGCGCGGGCAAGGGGGGCGCGCTGACGGCGGCCCTGACGGTGGCGGGC
>JBBQSR010000345.1:0-4769 GCA_038234855.1 Ktedonobacterales bacterium
GACCGCCAGCAGGTCATCGATTGGTTCCGGCGCGAAGCCAGCATGCTGCACGACCTAAACCACCCTGCCATCCCTCGTGTGCGCGATTCCTTTGAGGAAGATGGCCGCTACTACCTGGTGATGGACTTCGTGCATGGGCGCAATCTGGCCGAGGTCCTGGAACAAGAGGGCATACAACCTGAGGAGCGCGTGCGCCGCTGGGCGGTGCAACTGTGCGACGTGCTGTCGTACCTGCACCACCAGGGCATCATCTTTCGCGATCTCAAGCCCGCCAACATCATGATCGGCACGGATGACCGCGTGCGGCTGATCGACTTTGGCATCGCGCGGTCGTTGCGGGCGCAAAACACCGAGTCGATGGTCATCGTCACCTATGGCTTCGCTGCCCCCGAGCAGTTGCAGGGGCAGCCCGAGCAACGCAGCGATATCTTTTCGCTCGGCGCGACGCTGCACCGCTTGCTGACGCAGCACGACGCGAATAACAACAAGCCGATGATCTTCAACTTCCCGCCCGTTCGCACGCTGCGCCCCGACGTGACGCCCGCCTTTGAGATGGTCATCATGCGCGCCCTGGCCCCCCGTGCGGTGGACCGCTGGGCAACGGCGGGCGAGATGGGCCGCGCCATCCGAGCCCTGCCCGCCCTCACCGGCACTGGCCTGGCCCCCGTCGCCATCGTGCCCGTCAGCCCCGCATCGCGCGCGGTGTCGCGTCCGTTGTTGCCCTTCGAGGAAAACATCAACCAGGCGCGCGGCTTCCTCGAACAAGAGCGATGGGCCGACGCGCTCAAGGCGGCGCGCAAGGCCGTGGAGGCCGACCGCGCGAATCCGTTGGGGCATAAAATGCTCGGTATCGTTTATGCGAGGTCCCGTCCGCCAGAGGCACAACGCGCCCTAGAGGCCTATAAGGAATCGCTGCAACTGAACCCGAACGATGCCGAGACGTATCGCCTCATCGGCGATGTGCATCTTTTCTTGCAGCAGCAACCGCAGGAGGCGATGGGGGCGTATCAAAAGGCGGCGCGGCTCAACCCGAGCGACTACGAGACGCATCGTTTCCTGGGGATGTGCCTGGAACAAACCAGCCAACTCGAATATGCCCAGCAAGAATACGCCACGGAGGTGCGGCTGGCCCCCAACTATGTGCCCGCCCACATGTCCTATGGCCAGTTGGCGCTGCGGCTCGAAAAGATGACGGATGCCGAGTGCGCCTTCGTCGAGGCACTGCGGCTGAACCCGGCGCTGCCGGTGGCGCGCCACTTGCTCGCCCAGGTCTATGAGCGCCAGGGCCGCATGACCGACGCGCTGCGCGAGGCGGAGTACGCCGTGCAGGTCGACCCGCGCGACGGCAACGCCGCCACCACCCTGGCTCGCCTTCGCCGCGCGGTGCGGCTGCAAAAACGCAATTCGACCCGCCCGCTACATTAAACGGGTAGACACATGCATCCAGCGGATTCGCTGCAATACTAGTATCGTCCTATGTAAAGAGAGGCTGAGCGGTCGGGAATCGATTACATCGTGCGCGCATGGCGGCGGGCATCTTGGCCGTCAGCGCCTTGCTGGCACTGGGAACCGTGGCCGCGCCCACCCTCGCCCATGCCGTCTCGCCCTGGCAGAGCAGCCGTCCACGGGAATTCGTCGCCACGACCCAGATGGCGGTGGTGCGGCTCATCGCGGCCTATTACGCCCAGACCAACACTGGCCCCTCTCCCGCGCTCACCCCGCTAGAGCCGTGCACCGGACTCGGCACCATCGTCGGCACCACGGGCGTGGGCGGCAACACGCGCCACTTCGTGCTGACCGACGCGCATCTGGTGAGTCCGGTGCAGCCGTGCTCCAGCGCGCAGGCGGCCTATCTGAACGCCAACCACACCCTGCCAGCAGGCTGGAAGCTGACCAAGGTGACGGCCTATCTCGACAGCGCCTACACCGGCAGCGATGCCGCCCGCCTGGCATCCCTCGCCTTTGACCTCGACATTTCGGCGCTACCCACGCTCGGCCTGTCAGAGGGCGCGGTGGTGCTGCCGCTGGTGGCGGCGACCGCGCCAGCCTATGACCTGCCGGTGGCGGTCATCCCCGCGACGGCCCCGAGTGGCACGATGCAGGTGCTGGACCTGGGCGGCACGGACGCGACCGCCTACACCAGCGACGCCATCACCCTGAATGCCCTGCCGGGGGCACTCAACATCATCGAAACCGGGGCGGCGCTGCCCCCCATCGCCAGCGTGCCCACCGCGACGCCCGTGACGACCGCGACGGCGGTGCCCACCACGCCGACGCCGCTGACCCTCAGCCTGACCCCCGCGCCGACCCAGGCCATCAACCCCGGCGCGCCGATCATCACGGATGTCGGCGCGGGCAACGGGCAGGTGACGGGCATGGTGTTGACGACCGCCAGCGGGTCGCGCGTGGCCGACACGCCCGCGTTGAATGCGGCGCTGCGCGCGGCCTTCGCCGTCTCGAATGTCGGCGCGTTCAGCGCCTCGTGGCACAGCGCGCTAGATGATTATTACGCCGCCAGCCCGACCGCGCCCAAAGACCCGCGCTACCAATCCGCGACGGCGCAGATGCAGTCGTTGCAGGGGCACTACCCGACCTTCACGGGCCTCGCGCCGTGGCTGGCGGGCGCAACGGCAGGGTCGCCGCTGTTGGGCGCGCCCAAGGCCGCTAGCGGTTCGTCGGATGAGATCATCCCTGGCTTGCCGATCCATGGGCTGACGCAGTTCGTCGCGTTCCTGTTGGCGGTCGGCATCGTGCTTTTGAGCATCTTCCTGCTGATCCGCGCCGTCGTGGTGCGCCGCCGCCCCGCCGCCGTGCAAACGGCATCGGCCTCATATGCTGATGATGGCGACATCACGCAAAAGACGCCCTCCATCACCCTGGCCAGCCGCATCGGCGCGCCGATCACGCGTCCCACCGTGCCGTTGGGCGGGGCACGCCGCGCCATTCGCTATGGCTTACAGGCGGCGGGGCTAACGGACCCTGGCATGCGCCGCAAGGCCGATCCCAACCAAGACTCGATCTTGGTGGTGCAGGGGGCACGGATGCACCAGCACGCGCCGCAGCCTTTCGGCCTCTTCGTCGTGGCGGCTGGCATGGGCGGCCACCACTTCGGGCGCGAGGCCAGCAGCGAGACGGTGCGTGTGAGGGCCGACCACATCTTGCAGCCGCTCCTGGGCGGCGAACCGCTGGACGACGCGGAACTGCTGGATCTGTAGCGCCAGGGCGCGCAGCACGCCAACGAGACGCTGCACTTCCGCAATGTGCGCCAACGCGCCGACATGGGCACCACCGTCACGGCGGCGCTGGTGGCGGGCGACATGGCCTACATCATCAACGTGGGCGACAGCCGCACCTATCACCTGCAAGCCGAGATGCCGCTGCGCCAGGTGACGGCGGATCACTCGGTCGTCGCCAGCCTGGTCGCGGCGGGGGTCATCCAACCCGACGACATCTACACCCACCCCAAGCGCAATCAGATCTTTCGCAGCCTGGGCGAGCAAGAGGACGCGCAGATCGACACCTTCACCGTGCCGATCAAGCCTGGCGATCACCTGCTGCTCTGCTCGGACGGGCTATGGGAGATGATTCGCAATCCCCGCATCGAGGCGCTGTTGCGGCACCACCGCGACCTGACGGCGCTCACCCAGGCCCTTGTTGATGAGGCCAATGACAACGGCGGCGTCGACAACATCAGCGCGGTCGTGGTGCGCGTGCTCGGCGAGGACGCCGCCCCGCAGCAGGTCGGCATGCATGTGCTGGTCGGCCCCAACGCCCCCAAAGGCTCATGAGCAGGAGGCTCACTCCATGCGCTACATCATCCGCGAAAAGCTCTTTCATCTGACCGAAGATTCGGTCATCACCGATGACGCGGGCCAGCCCCGCTTTCAGGTAGCGGGCAAGTTTTTCAGCGTGCACGATCGCTTGACCATCCGTGATATGGCGGGGAATGAGGTCGTGCAGATCGTGCGGCGGCTGATCGCGCTGACGCCGACCTATGAGATCATCCGAGGTGGGCAAGAGGTCGCCGAGATGCGCAAACGCTTCTTCACGCCCTTTGGCGACCGCTATATCATCGACATCCCCGGCCCGGACGACCTAGAGGTGCGCGGCAATTTCCTCGATCACGAGTTCGTCATCACGCAGGGTGGGGCCACCGTGGCGACCATCTCGAAGCAATGGCTGAGCCTCAGCGCAACCTATGGCGTCGAGACCGCCCCCGGCCAAGACGATGTGCTCATCTTGGCCTGTGCCTTGGCGATGGATCTGGCCGAGGACCGCGAAAAATAGCCGGGTACCCGATACCCGCTGTCACGCGGCCAAGAGGTTCCGCAGCCACTGTGGCCCCAGTCGCGGGGCGAGGGCTGCCAGGCCGTAGTAGGCGGCGAGGCCCAGGGTCAGGCAGAGCGTCCCCAGCAGATAGCCCCCCAGCACATCGCTGGGCCAATGCTCGCCCTTCAGCACGCGTGACACCCCAATGAGCGCCACCATCAAGATGCAGAACCCCTGCAAGCAGCGGATGAAGATGCCCTCGCGCGGGGTGACGCGCGCCAGAACGGGTGCCAGCAAGACGAGCAAAAAGCCATAGAACGCGACGGTGTGCGTGACGTGCCCCGAGGGGAAGCTATGCAGCCCCAGATGCACCGGGGAAACGATGTGGATGTTGTGCGGACGTGGCCGCCCCACCGCCCCATTGATGAGGATGTTGGCGATGTCACCGCTGTACGTCGCCAGCGCGATGCCGATGGCCGCGCGCACCTGCCGCGCCAGCA
>JBBQSR010000346.1:0-4717 GCA_038234855.1 Ktedonobacterales bacterium
GGGGGGGGGGGTTGGGTCCACCTGAAAGCGGCTTCCACCCGGGGGGGGGCATGGGGGCCCCCGGGCGTGTACCACCCCCCCCCCCCCCCCGGCCCCCACGCCATAACCTCATTCGACCCAGATCTCCGCGCCGTGGACCAGCGCGGCATCTAGCCGCATCGGCGGTTGCCCCGGCGTGGCGCTGCCCAGCACCAGCGCGTATGGTCCCGCGCCGTGTTGGTGTAGCTGCTCGGCGATGGCGTCGTCGGGCTGCGCGGGGGCATGCAGGGCGATCCACTGGTCGCCGAGGATGAAGTGCGCCGCCGTGCGCGTCTGGCTGACGGGGAGGACGCCGAGCAGTGCAATGGTGCTGTTCATGGCGGCATTCTGGTCCGCTGTGGCGACGCGCACGCCCACCACCCGCGTGATGTCTCTGCCCGCGACGGTGTGTCGCGTCGCCGCGCCCGAGGCCACGCGCAGCTCGCGCGGCGTGTCATCCGCGATGATGAAGGGCAGCAGCGCGTCGCCCGCCGGTTGGGTGAAGCGCACCGTCTGCCAGCGCAGCGCCGCGCCGTCGGGGCGCTGGCGACCACCCGCGCTCGGCCCCTCCACCGGCAACCCGTTCGCGGTCCAGCGCGCGGCATCGGCGGGCAGGTCGTCGGACAGCAAGCAGCAATCCTCGATGCCCTCGCCCTCGGCCAAACGCGGATACCAATAATGCAACGCGGGTTGGTCGGGCTGGAGGAAGGCGATCAGTTCCAGATACACGCCATCGGCGAAGGCCACCAGCGCGTTGTGCGTCAGCCCGCCCGCGTGCGTCCCCCCCGGCGTGACGGTGAAGCCCAGCGCCGCGAAGTCACGCTGCGCCGCCGCCAGGTCGCGCACCACGATCACCACATGGTCAATCTGCCGCAACATCGCTCACCCCTGCCCCGCGAACGAAGCACCCACTATAGCCCAGTCAAAACGCTCCTTCCTTGAGCGGACGAACACAGAACGTGCCCCCATTCTAGCACGCCACCAGCTCATGTGCAAAAAAAAAAAAAAAAAAACCACTAAGGAACGGCAGACGGTTGAAACCGCCTGCCATGCCCGCCCACCGCCTCCGACCGCTCAATGGCGAAGAGGCCTCCCTAAGCTGATCCCTTGCCC
Source organism: Ktedonobacterales bacterium (assembly GCA_038234855.1). Lineage (GTDB taxonomy): Bacteria > Chloroflexota > Ktedonobacteria > Ktedonobacterales > JACDGC01 > JACDGC01. The sequence goes on from JBBQSR010000346.1 coordinate 1,132, forward strand.
TGCGCACCCACGAAGTCGGCATACCACTGGCCGCTCGACTTGACGATGCGCTGCTGGGTGGGGAAGTCGACGTAGACGATGCCGAAGCGTTTCGCATAGCCCTCGGCCCACTCGAAATTGTCGGTGAAGGACCACAGGAAGTAGCCCTTCAGCGGCAGCCCATCCGCGATGACGCGCGCCATCGCCTGCACATGCGCCCGCACGTAGTCGACGCGGCGCGGATCGTGCACCTGCCCTGCGACATCGACTTGGTCGGTGAAGGCCGCGCCATTCTCGGTGATGATGATGGGGGGAGGCTGATAGTCGCGTTGCAGAGTCTTCAGCAGATCGTACAGGCCCGGCGGGTAGATCTCCCATCCCATCGCCGTGTACGCCTCGTCATGCTCAGACGAGATGACCGACGCCGACCCGTTGCCGACAGGATTGGTGCCCATGTGGATCGGCACCATCGACCGCGAATAGTAATTGATGCCCAGGTAGTCGATGGGCGCGCTGATCAGCGCCATGTCGCCGTCCTGAATCGGCGGCGGCGGCGCGTCGAACTGCGCGAAGAGGGCATCTGGGTACTTGCCACGAAAGATCGGGTCGAGGAACCAGCGATTGTTGAAGAGATCGACCTCCTCGGCGATGCGCTGCGTTTCGGGCCGGTCATCGGCGGTGTAGACGGGGTTCAGGTTCAGCGACAGGCCCATCTGCGCCCCTGGCCGTGTGGCGGCGCGCAACCGTGGCAGCGCCAGCCCATGCGACAGCAGCAGATGGTGCCCCGCCGTGAAGGCCGAGGGCATGTCCTTCACCCCCGGCGCGTGGATGCCGCTGCCATAGCCCAGGAAGGCCGCGCACCAGGGTTCATTCTGCGTCAGCCACCAGTCGACGCGGTCGCCCAGCCGCCGCGCCACCACCTCGGCATAGTCTGCGAAGGCATAGGCCGTGTCGCGGTTCAGCCAGCCGCCGCGCTCGTGCAGCGCCAACGGCAGATCCCAGTGGTACAGCGTCAGCAGCGGGGTGATGTCGTGCGCCAGCAATTCATCGACCAGGCGATCATAGAAGTCGAGACCCCGCGCGTTCACCGCGCCGACGCCCTCGGGGATGACGCGCGGCCACGCCACCGAGAAACGATACGCGCGGATGTTGAGGCTCGCCATCAGCGCGACATCTGCGGGCATGCGGTGGTAATGGTCCACCGCGATCTCCCCCGTGTCGCCACCGACGACCTTCCCCGGTGTCGCGGCGAATTGATCCCAGATCGAGGGCTTGCGCCCATCCTCGGCGACCGCACCCTCGATCTGATACGACGAGGTCGCCGTGCCCCACAAAAAGTCAGGCGGAAAGGGTGCCGCCAGGGAAATGTCTAGGGGCGCGTGCTGCCCCGTTGGGAAGGTCATAGAACGACTCCTCAACATGGTGTGCGATGAATGCTGGTTTTCGCTGGGGGGCCGGGACGAGTCCACGTGATCCTTCGCGCCTCGTCCCACCTCGCGCTAGCCCGTGACGCTGCCAAAGCTGAGGCCCGCGCGCCAGTAGCGTTGCAGCAACAGGAAGATGGCGATGACCGGCAACACGGCCACCAACGAGCCAGTGACGATGAGCCGGGTGAGCAGCTCATGCGCCGCCGGATCGAAGCTCCAGGTGGCCAGCCCCAAATTGACTGGGAAGAGATTGGGGTCGCTCAAGACGATGAGCGGCAAAAAGAAGCTATTCCAGATGGCGACGAACTGAAACAGGAAGATGGTGATCATGCCTGGCACCAAGATGGGCACGGCGATAGACCAAAAGATGCGCAGTTCATTGGCACCGTCTACCCGCGCCGCCGCGATCAGGTCATCTGACACCGAGGCGTTGGCGTAGATGCGCGTCAGGAAAACGCCGAAGGGACTGAGCAAGGTCGGCAACAGCACCGCCCAATAGGTGTTGGCGAAACCGAGCTTGCTTTCCAGCAAATAGACCGGCAGGGCCAGCGTCGTCGGCGGCACCAGCGCGGCACCAAGTACCAGGCCATAGACCAGCCCACTCCCCAGAAAGCGATACTTCGCCAGGGCATAGCCCGCCAAAACGGAGATGAGCGTGCTCGCTCCGCCGCCCACGACGGCATAGAGTACCGTGTTAAAGAGCCAACGCCCATAGACGCCGTCCTGGCGAGTGAAGAGATCGCCGAGGTTGGTGAAGAGGTTGAAATGCGCGAACCACAGCCCCACCGAGGCGGAGAGATCGGTGTTATCTTTGGTCGCGGCTATGGCAAGCCAATAGAGCGGCGTCAGGAAGTAGATGCTCATCACCACCAAAAACCCCAAGCCAATGAGGTTTTTGGGTGCCCAGATGCGCGTACCGATGGGCACTTCACGGCGTTCGCTCCCCACCTTTAGTTCGGGCGTTGTCTCGCGGATGTCGGCTGGCACAGTTGCCATGGTGTTGCTCCTCCCTTAGCGTTGGTTGCCCTGTGTGAAGCGCATGAACACGAACGAAAAGATGAAGGTGATGGCACCCAGAATGGCCGCGATGGCACCGCCATAATAGAAATTTGTCTGGATGATGGCGATGTTGTAGGCGAAGATGTTGGGGGTAAAGGTCGGCGTGATCGCCCCCGAGACGTTTTTCAGGATCTCAGGCTCGTTGAAAAGTTGCAGCGTGCCGATCAGCGAAAACAGCAGACCCAGGCGCAGCGCGGGCGAGATCAGGGGCAGCTTGATGCGCCGCGCAATGGCGACCTCATTCAACCCGTCGATACGTGCCGATTCATACAATTCCTGCGGGATGGCTTGCAAGGCCGCGAAGAAGATCAGCATGTTATAACCCGTGAATTCCCACGTCGAGATATTGCCGATGGACCATAAGATGGTCGATGGCCCCAGGAAATCTGGTGCCTGCAAATGCAGGCTTTGCAGGGCCTGGGTGATGGGGCTGATGGTAGGGGTATAGAAAAAGCTCCACAGGATCGCCGCGACGATGCCCGGCACGGCATAGGGGATGAACGCCGCCAGACGAAAGAAGCGCCGGAAGCGCGTGATCGCTGAATCCATCAGCAGGGCGATGCCCAACGCCAAACCCATCATGATGGGGATCTGGATGAGGCCAAAAAGCAGCACGCGCCCAAGGCCGTCGCGGAACCCCGGATCCTTGATAGCTTGCAGATAGTTATCGAAGCCGACCCATACGACCTTCGGTGGGGCCAGGCCCAGACCACCCGCATGCTTTTCGGCGTAGAAGCTCTGGCTGATGTCGTAGACGAACGGCGCGACGAAGAAGGCGATGAACACCAGCAGGAACGGCAAGAGAAACACATAGGGCCAGATCCCACTCAGCGAGAGCCGTGGGCGCGGGTTAGACGCGCGGGCGGCAGCGGCGCGCGGCGCGGGTGGGGCAGTGAGACGCTCAGTCTCGGTCGCCATACTATCTCATCCTCTCGTCGTTGAAAGTGCTGGTCAGCGCATCAAGGGGGGGCAAGGGTGCCCCACCAGGCGGCGCATGGCCGCCCAGCGGGGCTGGTGGCAGGGGGTGTTAGCTCCCCGCCGTGGCGCTGATGCCCAGGCTCGTCAGATCACTGATGACCTGGCTTTGGATGTTCGGGAGCGTGCTCGCCAGGGTCAGATGG
>JBBQSR010000347.1:0-4713 GCA_038234855.1 Ktedonobacterales bacterium
AGCCCAGGTCGCTGATCCCGAGCATCCGCAAAGCTGCCCACGCCACGAAATGCTGAGGTTTCCGGGTACACTGGCCGCAAAAGCTGAAAACATGATATCCTGAAGCAGCCATACTATGCACTTTTTGCGGTAAACAAGTAAGGAGTAAATTGTGCTGGATGAACGGTGGATTCTGATTGGTGCTTGCCTTATTACACTTAGCCTACTCATAGCCGCATCTGTCTATACAGCCACTAGACCAATAGATCCAAGCGACCCGCTTCTTAAGAAATTGCCTTCTACCTACTTCTCGGTCGAAGTGCGGCTAGCAGCAATTCCATTATTTATGCAACAGGAGCGTCGGCGAAAAATCATTGGGATTGCCATGCTTCATGGAATCCTCTTGGGGCTTTCGGGCGCTTGTGTCATTGGTCTTGAGTGGTACAGTGGCGAGTCATCGTCGCTGCTGGCATTGATAACATACATTCTCATTGCAGCCTATTTAGGCACAATATTGTTGATCATAGCAATATATAGCGTTTATTAGGGAGCCATAGCTCGCAGCATCAAGCTCCGCATCTTGCTGGATGCCAAGGAAAAGGCGGCGGTGCAACCACCGCCGCCCCTCGCTTAGCTCGCCCCCAGTTGCTCGCGTGCCGCCGTGAGTGCCAGCACCTTTGCCTCGACCAGGGGTGCGTTGATGGTGCAGCCAGCGGCGCGCGGGTGCCCACCGCCACCGAAGCGGCCAGCCAGCACGGTGGCGTCGTGCGCGGCGGTGGTGCGGATGCTGAGGCGCACCGTGGCGGGCGCGGTCTGGCGAAAGAGGAGGGCGATCTCGACGCCCGTGATGTCGATGAGGAAGCTCGATATGCCGCCATCGCCACTGCCACTGGTCAGGTCAGCGGCCTCCCACATGGCGGGGGTGATCTCGGCCCAGGTCAGGCGTCCCCCCACATCGCTCGCCAGCGTCGCCGCCACCAGGCCAAAGAGCCGTGCGGCGGGCAACGAGCGCATCCGGTAAATGGGCTTGATGACATCCAGCGGGACGGCACCGAGCGACATCAGGTACGAGCCGACCAGCATGGTACGCGCGGTGGTGGCATCGAATTCGAAGGCGCGCGTATCGGTGATGATGCCCGCCAGCAGGCACCGCGCGGCGTCGTGGCTGATGGCGATGCCCTCTTGCGTCAGCCACAGCGTCAGCAGTTCCCCCGTCGCCGCCGCCGTGGTGTCGATGATGTTGACCACGCCGCACCCATGGCTGGTAACGTGATGATCCATGTTGAGGATCGGTGCGTCGCCCAGCAGGTCGGCATAGCGGGTGTAGAGGTCGCCATAGCGCGACAGATCCCCGGCATCCAAAGCGACGACCAGATCGAAGGGGGGGCCTTCCAGGGTGGTCACAACGGTGTCGAGGCCAGGCAAGAAGGACGCGAAGTCGGGCGGCGCGGGGTCGGGGCAGGCGACGATGGCCGTCTTGCCCAGGGCGTGCAGCGCGTGGGCCAGCCCCAGGCCAGAGCCAAGGGCATCCGCGTCGGGGTTCTGGTGCGCGAGGATGACGATGCGCGCGGCACCATCTACCAGCCGCCGTGCGGCGCTGGCGAGGGCGGGGTCGATGGCGGCGGGCAGGGTGACGAGCGCGGGCGTCATGTTAGACGTGCTCCTTTTCATCGGCGCTGGCGGCCTCCGCCGGGGCATCGCCATGAATCTGGCGCAATAGCTCCGCCACGCGCGCGCCGTGCGCCATGGATTCGTCGAGCTTGAAGATGAGGTCGGGGGTATAGCGAATGGTGAGCCGCTGCGCGAGTTCGTGGCGCAGGAAGCCGGTGCCGTGGTCGAGCGCGTGCATGGTGGCGCGCTGCTCGTCGGGCGTACCCATCACGCTGATATAGACCTTCGCGTGGCGCAGATCCGCCGAGAGCTCGACGGAGGTTACGCTGGCGAACCCGATCCTTGGGTCGTGCATGCGCGTTTGGATGAGGTCGCTCAATTCATGGGCGATCGCTTCACCCAGTTGTTGTTGACGGTGGCGCATAACGGTCTGGCACCTCCCTGATAAGTGCGGAATGAATGATGAATGACATGGGGACAGAGATGTCCCCTTTTAGTATACAGATCCCACAACGCGATGGTGGCGTGCAGGCATCACCCGTTTTCAGTGATGGCGATGAAGATCGAACACGAAGGCCAGGAAATTCCACGAAAGCCACGAAAAGCAAGAAACCTTTCGTGTTTTTCGTGGACTTTCCGATTTTCGTGTTCGAAAAAAGCTGCCTCACCCACTAGCGCGTGAGGCAGCCAGACTACACACGCACCTTGGTGCTGGTTTCGATGATGTCGCCGACCTGGAGGTCGTTGAAGTCTTCCAGTGTCAGGCCGCACTCGAAGCCAGTGGCGACCTCGCGGGCATCATCCTTGCCGCGTTTGAGCGAGCTGATGGTGCCGGAGTAGACCTCTTTGCCCGCGCGCATGACGCGGACCATCGCGGAGCGGCTGAGCTTGCCATCCGTGACGCGGGTGCCACCGATGACGGTCTTGCCCGACTTGAAGGTCTGCAAGATCTCGCCGTGGCCTTCCACGACCTCTTTGTAGACCGGCTCCAGCAGGCCGTTGAGCGCGGCCTCGATGTCGTCTACCAGCTTGTAGATGACGTCGTAGAAGCGGATGTCGACATGCTCATTTTGCGCCAGGCGTTGCGCGGCACCGTCGGGCTTCACATTGAAGCCGATGATGATCGCCCCCGACGCCGAGGCCAGATGCACATCGGCCTCCGAGATGTTGCCGACCGCCTCGTGGATGAGGCGCACCTTCAGTTGCTCGGTGCCGACCTTGCTCAGCACCTGATGCAGCGCGTCCATCGACCCCTGTACGTCGGATTTCAGCAGCAGGTTCAGTTCCTTGACCTTGCCCTGCTGCATCTGGGTGTAGAGGGTGTCGAGCGTGACCACCGCGTTCGCGCTGGCGGCCTCCTGGCGGTGCTTCTCGATGAGGGCGCGCGCGGCACGCTCATCCGCGACCATGATGAATTGGTCGCCCGCGTCGGGCACCTCGCTCATCGCCAACACGCTGACGGGCGTGCTGGGTCCGGCGGTCTTGATGCGCGCGCCCGTGTCATCGAACATCGCGCGGACCTTGCCACTGCGCGTGCCGATGACGATGACGTCACCACTGCGCAGCGTGCCGTCCTGCACCAACAGGTTGGCGAGGATACCCGCGTTCTTGTCGACGCGCGCTTCCAGCACCGTCCCGATGGCGTGGCCCTCGGCATTCGCGCTGAGGTCTTGCACATCCGCGACGAGCAGCACCATCTCCAGCAACTCTTCGATGCCGATGCCCTTTTTCGCCGAGACCGGGGCCATGACGACGTCGCCGCCATATTCCTCGATGATGACGTTGTGTTCGGCCAACTGATTCTTGACGAAATCGGGGTTGGCGTTTTCCTTGTCGATCTTGTTCAGCGCGACGAGGATGGGCACCTGCGCGGCGCGGGCATGGTCGATGGCCTCGATGGTCTGCGGCATGACGCCGTCATCCGCCGCGACCACGATGACTGCGACATCCGTCACCCGCGCGCCACGCGCACGCATGGCGGTGAAAGCTTCGTGGCCTGGCGTGTCGAGGAAGGTCACAGGCCGTCCATCGGTCGTCTCGACCTGATACGCGCCGATGTGTTGGGTGATGCCACCCGCCTCACCCGCCGCGACCTTCGTCTTGCGGATGGCGTCGAGCAGCGATGTCTTGCCATGGTCGACGTGGCCCATCACCGTCACCACAGGGGGACGGATGGAGCGCGCAGTGACCTCAGCACCCTTGACCGGTTGGCTGACCATCTCGGTCTTCGCGGCGGAAGCCATCAGAGCAGGCGCGGCCTCGGTCGGCTCGAAGCCCATCTCGGTCGCCACCGCTGACGACACCTTATAATCGATGACCTGGTTAACGTTGGCAAAGACGCCCTGCGCGATGAGCTTCATGATGATCTCGTTGGTCGAGACTTCCAGCATCTCGGCGAGGTCTTTCACCAGCATCGATGAGGGCAGGGTGATGGGTCCGGTGACGCGCGTCTTGGTCGCCGCTGCGCCGCGCGGTCCGCCTGCGCTGGGTCCACCACGGCTGCGGCCACGACCGCGCCCGCCGGGGCGTCCGCCACCACCGGCACCGGGGACGGCACCGGGCCGACCACTGGCACCACCGGGGCGTCCGCCGCCATAGCCACCGCCGGGGCGGCCACCAGGGCCACCGCCCGGCCTACCGCCGCCATAGCCGCCGCCGGGGCGACCCGTGCCCGTGCTGGGCGCGCCAGGGCGACCACCACCGAAGCCACCGCCGGGGCCACTTGGCGGGCCGCTGGGGCGTCCGCCGCCATAGCCGCCGCCCGCAGGGCGCGGCGCGTTGTTGAAGCCGCCGCCGCCGTTCGGGCCGCCAGCAGGGCGGGGGCCGTTGTTGAAGCCGCCGCCGCCGTTCCCGAACGGGTTCCCGAAGTTGTTGTTGTTCTGGTTCTGAAGCCCCAGCACCTGCCCGAAGATCTGCAGGCTCTGGTTCTGGAACTGCTGGTTCTGCTGGAGGCTCTGCTGGTTCACCGACTGCGGGATCGGGATCACCAGGTCGGCCACCGGGAACACCCGCGTCACCTTCTCCTCCAGGCGGCGCTGGAAGGTGGTGATCTCGATGTAGTCCGGGCGGACGATAAACGTCGCGTTCATCGACACCAGGACGATGTCGAGGAAGTTGCCCATC
>JBBQSR010000348.1:0-4701 GCA_038234855.1 Ktedonobacterales bacterium
GGTGAAGAGCGCGCCGCGCCATGCTTCCTTCCACGACACCGGACGGTTGGGCACCACGATGAAGATGGCAACGAAGAGCACGAACGAGACACCCACCGACACAACGATCCCCAGGATCGTCGCGACCAACGCGCCGAAGCCCGCGTCCGTCGGCAACCCCACGAGGTGCAGCAGCTTGCCGGGCAACACCGACGCGGCGAAGGTGAGCGGCACCAGCACCACGTATAGCAGCGTCATGCCCACCGCCATCAGGTTTTGGTGCAGCCCATCGCGCCCGCGCAGCCGAAAGATGATCCCCGAGCTATTTTCGATGGCAATGAAAAGCCGCGACCCCGAAAACAACGCCGACGCGACGCCGATGACGAGCAGCAGGCCCGCGCTGCGTTTCAGCGTGTTGAGCGCGCCCGTCACCACCTGCGGCCCGATGCCCGAGGGCAGGGCATTTTGGAGCGTCGTTTCTAGCTGATGCGCGCTCCCTGGCGAGATCGCCCCGACGATGAAGCCCCCGACAGCGATGATCACCAACATCAAGGGAATGATGGAGGTCAGGAACGAATACGCCAACATCCCCGACATCTGCGGCACCCAGTCAAACGTGACTTTTTGCCAGAAATCGAGCAGCGGCTGCGCCTTTTTTTCGGCTTGCTGCACCTTGCCTTGCACACCAGTGCCAGACTGGGCGGCATCTTGGCCCCGAGCTTGGGCTGACTTCGACGAGATCGCTGCCATCATATCGCCTCTCACATATCCCTGCATCCATCATTATCGTGAATTGTGCCACTTTCTTGATTGCTTCACACAAAAAGGATGCCACATTGAGCAGATCAGCAGGTAAACGGGCAAAGACTCAGCCACAAGATTGGCATAGAGCATGCACTTAAGGGCCGCATCAGCGGCGTTGCGTCACTGAACGGCAATTCATTCACCACCACATCTCGCGTTCAAAGGAGTGGCACTCATGGTTAATTCACGCAGCACGCACTACTGGCTTTGGTTCCTCTTGTTTGGCCTCGTTGCAGGCTTTGCCCAAAAGGAAGGCTTCGACAGTGAAGCCATCGTGATGAGCGCCGTCGGTGCCGTCGGGTTGCTGTTGGGCTTCAGTGGTGGCCTCCGTTTCGCTCGTCCGTTCGACCTCGTCGTTGGCCTGGTGTTCGCGGGTCTGGGTCTGCTGGGCATCCTCACCTCATTGGGCAACCTCGGCCACAACCTTGGCCTCTCGGCCAGCGGCTACATCCTGGGCCTCAAGATGACGGTGCCGTACTGCCTCATCCACACGGTGCTGGGCCTGACCTCCCTCAACCATGGCTTCAAGACCGCTGTCGCCCCCACGACGGTCGCCGTCGCCACCCCCAGTCAGGCCAGCATGTCCTAAAGCGCCGATTCATCACACTGACTGGTTTTACGCCAACACCGCCCCACGTGCGTCGGGGCGGTGTTCGTGCGTCCAGCGACCCTGGCGACACCCCTCGCGCGAGTGAACTGCCCTAGCTTGCAAACGAGAGCTGTATATGATACACTGTCCCAAGAGGTACGTTACGTTTTGCGTCCCTATTGTTTCTTGTCTCGCTCTTTTTGAAGGAGTCTGCTCATGCGCCCGCTCGCCTGCCCGCGTTGTAATGGCAAGGGCAAATCCGTCACGTTCCGCGAACGCGAACACATCTATATGTCGTGGTACACCTGGCAAGACTGCCCCGTCTGCCAAGGAACGGGCTATCATCAGAATCGGCTCGACACCGTGAAGAACCCCTTTGCCGTGAGCGCCCCGCCGCTGGTAACGTTCGCCTCGTGCTTCAGCGCCCCACGCGCCAACGCCCTCGCACCCACCCGCACCCCACGCGCGACGACGGTGAAGCTCTGAGCGTGCCACGACTGCGCGCCTTTCCTTCGCGCCGACGTTGTGCGTACAATGGCCTCAAGACCGTTTTCGCTATCGCTTTGTGAGGTCATTGCCTGATGTCATCGATTGCATCGCGTCGCGTCGAGGTGGCCGCCAAGGTCGACCTGCTGCGCGCCCGCATGGCCGCGCGTGGGTTAGACGCCGTGGTACTGACTCGCGCGGCCAATGTCGCTTGGCTCACCGCAGGGGCCGCTACCTACATCAACACCGCGACCGATAGCGGGGGGGCCACGCTCGTGGTCACGCCCGAGGCCGTCACACTGCTCACCGACACCATCGAGGCCCCACGGCTCCACGATGAAGAAGGTCTGGATGACCTGGACCTCACCTTCGTCATCGAGCCGTGGTACGCACGTGGCGACAAGCTGCCCGAACTGCTGCGCGCCCACCGGAGCTGGCAAGACGACAGCGGCACCCACCAAATCAGCGACTTCGCCACCGAACTGCGCGACCTGCGGACGCAACTGCACCCCGACGAGGTCGCGCGCTACCGCGCGGTGGGGGCGATCGCCGCCGCCGCCATGGCCGACGCCATCCGCCATGTGCGCCCCGGCATGACCGAGTACGAGGCCGCCGCCATGCTCGACGCCGCGACCTATGCACGTGGCGGCCTCCCCATCGTCAACCTCGTCGCCAGCGACGCACGCATCGCCGCCTATCGCCATCCGTTGCCCAGCGACAAACGCATCGAGCGCTACGTGATGCTGATACTCTGCGTGCGGCGCGCTGGCCTGGTGGCCTCCATCACGCGGCTCGCGCATTTCGGTCCCCCGCCAGCGGATCTGCAACGGCGCGCGGCAGCGGTCGCCCGCGTGGATGCCCGCATGATCCTGGGCACCCAGGCGGGGCGCACCATCGGCGAGATGTTCGCCCTGGCCCGCACCGCGTATACGGATGAGGGCTTCCCCGAGGCCATCGACGAGCACCACCAGGGCGGCAGCGCGGGCTACCAGCCGCGCGAGGTGCTGGCGCGCCCCGACGACCCAACCCCCATCGCCCTCAACCAAGCCTTCGCGTGGAATCCCTCGGTGCGCGGCGTCAAGTCCGAAGACACCATCGTGCTCGGCCCCACTGGCCCCGAGGTCATCACCGCCATCGACGGCTGGCCGACCCAAGACATCACCAGCGATGGCCAAACCGTCGCCCGCCCGCTGATTCTAGAACGCTGACCTATGCTATAGTTCCTAGTACCATCATCACAGAGAGGACCCGCACCCCATGAATGATAGCGAACTGCTGGCACGCATCAACGAACTGGTCAACGAAGAGCACGCCCTCGAAAACCAAGGCAACCACACCGACGACGACCGCGCCCGCCTGGCACAGCTCGAAGTCGCGCTGGACCAATGCTGGGATCTGCTGCGCCAGCGCCGCGCCCGCCGCGAATTTGGCGGCAACCCCGACGAGGCTCAGGCCCGCCCCGCCGACGTCGTGGAAAAGTACAAGCAAGAGCCGCCCGCTAGCTCCGCGTCCGCACCTCGCTCGCCGGGCGGAAACGCAGCGCCGACCAGGTCGCGTCGATGGCGATCTGCGTCACGGGGCGCTGCGCAATGGCGGCTGCCACGACCTCCCTCACCACCTCGCGCTTCAGGTCGCCCGCCGCTGACGAGGTTAGCTTGGGATAAGCGAACCAGAGGCAGCCGCCCGCTTGCAGCGCATCGCGGGCGCGGGGCGCGACCAGAGCCAGCGCCGCGCGGGTGTGGACGAAGGCCAGCACGACATCCGCCAGCCCCACATCCGCCGCGAAGCTCGCCCCCGTGGGCAGATCGCCGAGCACGGCGCTGATGTCCTCCAGCGGGTCAATCAAGCGCACTCGCTGACCCGGCTTGACGCCCAAACGTTGTGCGACCGAAGTAGTTCCCAAGACGATCCACCCTTTCGCTGCATCTTTTGTGCCTTCTTCCGATACTCATGGATAGCATACAAATCCAAAACGCTCATGGCAACACGGCAACGAAAGGGAATGCGCATGCCCCTCGCTGGCACGGAGATCGTCCATGACGTCGCCGCCGGACGCATCCGCGTCGCACCCTATGACGCGGCCCAGGTGCGCGCGAACGCATATCAGGTGCGGCTGGGCGACGACCTCGTCACCTACACCGAAGCCGCGCTCGACGCCCGCCGCACGCCGCCGAGCAGCACGCAGCGGCTGCCCGAGAATGGTTTCTGCTTGCAGCCGGGGATCATCTATCTGGCACGCACGGCGGAAACCATCGGCAGCCCACACTACGCCATGACGCTAGAGGCCGAACCCGCCGTCAGTGCCCTGGGGCTATGGGTAGAATTCAGCGCGCCGTTGGGGCATGTCGGCGCGCTCATCCCCTGGACGTTGGAATTGGCGGTGGTGCACCCGACCATCATCTACCCCGGCATGCCCATCGGCAGGGTCGCGTTTTGGGAGCCAGTGGGCGCGCTGGCCCGCTATCGTGGACGCTACGCGGCCTCCACTGGCATCGTCGCATCGAAACTGGCAGAAGGATAACGCATGCTGCTCACTGGTGCCGCCATCCGCGCACAACACACGCGCGGCAAGATCATCATCGATCCCTTTGACCCGTTGCTGATCAACCCCGACAGCTACGACGTGCACCTGGCCGCGATGCTGCACCGCTATACCCGCTTTCCGCTGGATGCCCTGGGCGACAACCCCACCGAAGCGGTCGCGATCCCCGCCGAGGGGTTGGTACTGGAGCCGCAGCACCTGTACCTGGGACAGACGCGCGAGGTCATCGGCAGCGCGCACTACACCCCCGGTCTGGTGGCGCGCTCATCCATCGCGCGGCTGGGCCTTTTCGTCACGGTTT
>JBBQSR010000349.1:0-4695 GCA_038234855.1 Ktedonobacterales bacterium
CCTCAAGCCCCGCGCCCGCAAGGCCACGAATGGCGCGACGGCCACCGCCAGCCGCACCGCTGGCACGCGCGGCAACGCTGGCGTGGCGCAGCGCGCCCGCATGAACCAGCGCGCCCTCTACCAGGCCTTCCAATCCTTCGAGCGGTTGCGCCTCATCCGCCGCCTCGGCTCCGACGAGCGCCAGCGCCCCGAAGAGCAGTTCCGCCTAGACGAGCGCGACTATGGCGGCCTCTACGAGTTCACCGACCTCATCGACCGCTTTCTGCCGCCCTCTGGCCTAGTGCAATACGACGAGGCCGCGCCAGGTGCAGGGAACAACGAAGGATAATATTTCTTCGTCGGCAACGGAGGCGATATGTATACCTATGCAGATGGGTCGGACGTCGTCTCGGATGATCCGCGCTTGATGACACGACTCAATCTTCGCCATTTCCTCCAGTTGCTCGCATGTGAAGGCGTGGATCAGCTTGACCACTATATCGCACCGGGCACTTTAACTGCGGAAGAAATGGCAAATGACTTTTCCACTTTCTTCACGATGGCGGCGTCATGCTACGTCTTGTCAGCAGCAGAATCAGATGCTTTACAAACTCTGGATGACTATCTGACCGGAATGAGCGGTGATGCATTTCCCGAGTTTTGGAATGATGAGGCATTGCTTTTGGATGCTCGTTGGGCGTTGGTACGTCACTTAGCACGGCAAGCGTTAGCGGTGTTTGGTTGGCCCAATGAAATACCGCCGAGAGAACGGCGTGCTTATCGCGTTGAGTGATAGCCACGGACACTCATGCCTCCTCAGCCGCCACGGCACGCCACAGCCCCTCGTAGTCGCGCACCAGACCGTGCGCGTCCACGGTCAGAGTCGCGGCGAAATTGGCGCTCTCGTAGCGATAGCGGTCGGGGGCCAGGCAGGTGTAACGTTGGGGCAACCGCTCGATGGTCAATTCAGGGAAGCGTACCCACGCGGCGTCGAGTTCGGCGGATTGCCCCGGTTGCAGCCCCAGACGACGGATGGGCAGGGTATTCGTCGCTGGGGTGATGCCCAGGTCAATGTCGATGCAACCATCTAGGGCAGGGCAGGCCGAGTCATTGAGCCACCAGTTGCCGCCGCCATTGGCGGTCAGATGCAGGGCACGGTCTTTGTGAAGCGCGGTGGTGCGGATGTCAACGTCGCGTGTGCGCCACTGCGCGTCGAGCGTGATGCGGTAGCTGGTGTAGCAGGGGTGTCCCTCGGCCAGATGCAGCACCACACCCGCGAAACGCGGTGCGTCGTCGGCCAGCGTCGCCGTGCAGCGTTCGGTGCTGAACGGATCGGTGAGGTGCCAGAGGATCGCGCTTTGCATGGCTAGCCTCTTTTCATGATGGGCATCCCTGCCGATGGCGCGCGTCGCCCTAGCGAAAGCGGAAATATTTGAAGCCCTCGGCGTAGGTGAAGTCGTGGCCCCACTTGTGGGCCAGGGCTGCCTCGGCCTTGGCATCGGCCTCCACCCACTCGGCGGGGTCGCCCTTGATCTGCGAGGCGTGGGCGCGCAGGGCGGCGATCTGGCGGGCCAGATCCTCCGGCGTCACCTCGACCCAGCGGTCGGTGTGGGTGGTGTTGGTGAGGTAGAGTTCGCGCACATCGTGGGGTTCCAGCCCCTCCACGTCGTAGAGTTCGGGGAAGATGAGGCGCATGCTGGCGGAGGGCATGATGGCCGCCAGCGTCACCTCGCCCACGTAGCGATGGTCGGGGTGGTTGATGTACCCCTGCGCGTGATAAAACGTGGAGGGATCTTGCGTCAGCACGATGTCGGGCCGCACCTGACGGATGACGCGCGTCACATCGCGCCGCAGTTCCAGCGTCGGTTGCAGCTCGGAATCGACGTAGTCGAGGAAGATGACCTTGCTGCTGATGCCCAGGGCCTCTGCCGCCGCCTGGGCCTCGACCTTACGGATGGCGGCGAGCTGGGCGCGCGTGGTGATGGCGGGGTCGCGCGTACCACAGTCCCCATTGGTCAGCAGGCAATAGTCAATGCGATAGCCCTCACGTGCCCAGCGCGCGAGGGTAGCACCGCACATAAACTCGCCATCGTCGGGGTGGGCCATGACGACCAGGACGGAGGGCGCGACGGATGGGTGTGTCATGGAAAAGAGAGCCTATCCTTTCATGGGGCAGGACGCACGGTTTGCATCGCCGCGCGCTATCTGCTATGCTAGACACTATATTATAGACGCGGTCACGAGCGACGGGGCGCGCCAGACGCCGCCGCGCAGAGAAAGAGGTGCCCTATGGTGGCAAAGGAACCGTCACTGGATAATCTCTGGTTGGCGCGGACGTTGTTTGATATCGGCGCGGTGCAGTTTGGCGACTTCACGGTCAGCCAGTCGGCGGCGAAATCGCCGATCTTCATCAATCCCAAGCGGCTCATCAGCAATCCCCCGGCACTGCGTGTGGCGGCGAAGCTGATCGACAAAGAGGTGCAGTTGGCGCAGTCGCTGCGGCGGTCGCGCATCCAGCCCTTCGAGGTCGTCGTCGGCATTCCGGTGGGCGGCCTGATGTTGGCCATCGCGTATTCGCTGGAAACGTCGACCCCGACGATCTATCCGCGCATGAGCCAGCAGGGCGCGGGCACGCCGGGCATCGAGGGCGACTTCAAGAGCGGCATGCGGGCGCTGATGATCGACGATCTCATCACCACGGGCAGCAACTCCATCGAGACGGCCCGCTTCCTGGCGGAAAACGATGTCGTCGTCAAGGATGTCATCGTGCTGATCGACCGCGAACAAGGCGCGACCGAGCAACTGAAGCATTACGGGCTGAACCTCATCAGCATCCTCAAACTCGAAGTGATGCTGAACCACTATCATTCACTGGGGCTGATCGACCAGGACATGTACGAACGCTGCGTGCAGTATGTGCGCACCCATCAAGCACCGCCCAAGGCCCCGATGGACGTTCCCGACATGCCCGCCTTCCCCGAAGAAGAGATGAACTGAGCGGCGCACTGGCGGGCGAGCGGCCATTGTGGCTAGACGGACGCGTTCCGTGCAATTCCCCCTGGGATGTGTTATAATGAGGGTGCATCGCATCGATACATTGATGCGACCTGCCCTTGCCAACGACCGGGATGCCTGAAAGACCGAACGTGTGGACAAGGTAGCACCCCGAAAGGAACCCGGTTTTTTCCCATGAAAGCCAAAATTCATCCCCAGTATAACGAGGCGACCGTCTCCTGCGCGTGCGGCAACTCCTTTATGGTGGGCAGCACGAAAAAGGTGCTGAAGGTCGATGTGTGCTCGAAGTGCCATCCATTCTACACCGGCCAGCAGCGCATGCTGGACACCACAGGGCGCGTTGATCGCTTCCGCAAGCGCTTCAACCTCGGCGACGACCTGTAGACCGAGACGAAGACCACCACTGATGGGCGAGGCATGCCTCGCCCATCGGCGTATCTGCGGTGAGTACCCACCGTCATCGGGAGGACCCCCCTTATGGCTGGTTCGCGTGTGCCACGCATCCTGTTCCTGATCGCCGATACGGGGGGGGGCCACCGCAGCGCCGCCAACGCGATCCGCGCGGCCATGGATCTGGTTGCCCGCGAGAGCGACATCCCCGATGCCCCCGCGCCACACGCCGCCATCGACCCGCACGAACTGCCCTTCAGCCCCATCACCTATCTGCCGTCAGCGTGGAGCGGTGCATTGCGCCCCTGGCATGGCGACATCCACGACATCTTCCAAGAGTGTGGTCGCTCACCCATTCGCCGCACCATGAAGATGTATGGCCCCGCCGTCACCAATACGCCGACGCTCTACGCGGGCTTCTATTACGCGACCAATGTGCCCCCCATCTTCGCCGCCCTCAGCGCCATCAATAAATCGCAGATCCGGCGCGGGCTGATCGAAGAATTACCCCGCTGGCGACCCGATCTGATCGTGTCGGTGCATCCCCTGCTGACGCAGCCGACGCTTGAGATCGTCCGGCGCGTCTTCCGCGCGAAGATCCCTGCCATCACCGTAGTGACGGATCTGGTACGCTTCCATCGCGCATGGGCCATGCCCGATGTCGACCTCTGCATCGTGCCGACGCCCGCCGCCCGTGACCTGATGGTGCAGATGGGCATGCCCGCCGCCAAGATTCGCCTCGTCGGCATGCCGATTCATCCGAAATTTTGCCTGCCACCCGCCGAGCGCAGCACGACACTCACCTCGATGGGGCTGGTACCCGACCGCTTCACCGTGCTGCTGGTCGGCGGCGGTGACGGGGTAGGCACCCTGGGCGATTCCGCCCGCGCCATCGCCGCCTCGGGCCTGCCCATCCAGCAGATCGTGGTGACGGGGCGCAATCGCCACCTGCGCGCCGAACTGGCGGCGGAGGCCAAGACGATGGGGGTGCCGTCGGCCATCCTGGGGTTCGTCGAGAATATGCCCGACCTCATGCGCGCCGCTAATGTCATCGTCACCAAGGCCGGGCCGGGGACCATCGCCGAATCATTGGCCTGTGGACTGCCCATCATCCTGACGGGGGCCATCCCCGGCCAAGAGGTCGGCAACATCGACTATGTCGAGTCGCAGGGTGCGGGGGAACTGGCCCGCACGCCCGAGGCCGTGGTAGAGGCGCTGCGCCGCTTCGTCGTCGATGACTCGGGGGCCTACATCGCCGCGCGGGAACGAGCGCGCCAGCTCAGCAATCCGCGCGCATCCTTCGAGATCGCC
>JBBQSR010000350.1:0-4689 GCA_038234855.1 Ktedonobacterales bacterium
CCATGCTGATCGCCACCGAGAGGATGCCGAGGCGCACCGCTCCCCAAAACTCGGGCGTCAGGGCGCTGTAGACGCTCGTGCCCCCCGTCTCGCCCGTGAAGTAGCTGAAGCCCAGCACCAGATTGAGCAGCAACCCCGCCCCCAGCATGACCCCGGCAACGATGGCCAGCGTCAGCAGCTTGGCCCCCAGCAGTTGCAGACGCTCCACGCCGCGCGCCAGCACGATGCGGATGGTCCCCTGTTGGTAGTCCAGCCCGATGACCTGCGCGGTGATCACGATCAGCGCCAGCCCACTCCACACGCGCAGCAGCGCCAGATTGCCCCCCGCGTTATCTACGAATGAGCGCAGGGGATCGAAATCGATGCTGGCCTTCGGGTCGCGCAACAAAAACGACGCCAGCCAGGGCAGCGCCACCAACCCCACCAAGAGGATCGCCAAGATCCAGGTCGTGCGCTGGCGCGTCAGCTTAAAGAGTTCGCCGCGCAGCACGCCGCCAAAGCTGGGGCGCAGATTCCCTGCCTGCCCCGGTGTGATCGCCAGCGCCATCAGCGCACCTCCCCATTGGTGGAACCTGTCAAACGCAAAAAGACCTCTTCGAGGCTTTCCTCTTGATACGCGATCTGGTCGGGGTAGACCCCCGCGTCGGCCAGCGCCTTGGCCAGATGTCGCCCCAGCCCCTCTGGCGCGGCGGTGTGGATGGCCCCATCCTCGCCCAGCCGTGCCGCCGCCCCCCAGGGCTGGCGTTGCAGCGCCGTCAGCGCCGCCGCCGGACTTTCCGCCCGCACCACGAATTCGCCATGGCCGTGGGTCAGCTCCTCGACGGTCGCCTCCGTCACCAGCTTGCCCAGATTGATGATGGCGACGCGCGTGCAGATCTGTTGCACCTCGCCGAGCACATGGCTAGAAATGAAGATGGTCTTGCCATTCGCCGCCAGTTGCCGCAGCAGATCGCGCATCTCGACGATGCCAGCGGGGTCCAGCCCGTTCGCGGGTTCATCGAGGATCAGCAGTTCAGGATCGTTCAGCAGCGCCACGGCGACGCCCAACCGCTGCTTCATCCCCAGTGAATAGGTGCGGACGCGGTCGCGCTGACGGCCAGCCAGCCCCACCTGCCCCAGCACCGCCTGGATGCGCGCCTCGGGTGCGCCCCCTAGGATGTCGGCAACGGCGCGCAGGTTGTCGCGCCCCGACATATACAGGTGCAGCGCAGGCGTCTCGATCAGCGCGCCCACGCGGGGCAGCACCACTCGCCGCCCCTGGGTAACGTCTTGCCCCATGATCTCGACCGTGCCGCTCGTCGGGGTGATCAGCCCCAGCGCCATGCGGATGGTCGTCGTCTTGCCCGCGCCATTCGGCCCCAAGAAGCCAAAGATCTCGCCGCGCTTGACCGCCAGATTCAGCCCATTCACGGCGGTGCGCGCGCCATACTGCTTCACCAGGTCGCGCGTGTGCAGCACCGCCTCGCCCGTGGCCGCGTGCGCGCTGGCCAGTTGCTCATAGGATCGCATATCAATCATGCCTGCTACGTCCTTTCCTCAGGGGTGCGACCCACGTCGCACATCCCCAGGATAGGCCACCCCGATGAGACAACAATGAAGCTTCGATGAAAGTTTGATGAAGCGCGTTCCCCGCCGCCGGTCAATGAATGAGCGCGCTCGTCAACGCCAGCCCCGCGAAGGCCGCCGCCAGCACCACCAGCGTCACCCACCAGTTTTCGCGCACGAACCGTCCCCACGAGATGCGAATGCCATTGCGCGCGAGGATGCCCAGCCATAGCAGCGTCGCCAGCGAACCAAAAGGCGTCAGTTTCGGCCCGATGTCGACGCCGATGATGATGCCAAAGAGCGCGGCGAGGCTGGCATGCGGCACCCCTCGCAGCACCAGCACGCCGATGAGCGTCGCGGGCAAGTTATTGACCGCCGCCGCCAGCAGCGCCGCCAGTCCCCCCGCCACCAGTGTGCCGCCATGGGCGACCGCTCCCTGCCAGGGCCGCGTGATGAAGCCCAGCACCCCCGTCGCAAATGCCGCCGTGATGACGACGAACATCCCCAATGCATAGATGAGGATGCCCCACGGCGCGTGCGCCACCATCGTTCGCACGGCGCTCAGCCGATGCCAGCGCACCACCGCCAGCATCCCCAGCGCGGCGCTCCCCGCGATGAGCGACACCGGCAGATGCGCCTGTCCCCCCACGAGATAGCCCACCACCAGGTATGCCAACGCGCCCCAGCCCCACCAAAACACGCGGCGATCCTTGATGGCCGTCGCAGGGTCTGCCAGCGCCTCGGCGTCATAGGGCAGCGCGATCTCGCGCCGAAAGCGCCAGGCAAAGGCCACCCCACCCGCGATGAAGGCCGCCAGCGTCGGCAGAGCCATCCACTCCGCCACGGTCAAGAAGCTGAGGTGATGCGCGTCGGCGATGATGATGTTCGTCAAATTGCTGGGAATGAAGATGCCGCTCAGCGCATCCGCGAAAAAGCCGAGCGCGAAGATGTACGGCAGCCCCTTGGTGCGTGGATAGATGCGCACCATCAACCGAGCATAGATGGGCGTCAGCATCAGGATCGCGCCGTCATTCGCCAGCAGGGCGGTCACGCCCGCCGTCAGCAGCAGCGTCACCCCGTACAGCCGCCACCCCGAGCCACGCGCATAGCGGGCCAGCCAGAGCGCCGCCCAATTGAAGAAACCGTTGCTATCGAGCGCCTCTGCCAGCAAAAAGAGCGCGATGAGCGTCGCGGCGGCGTCCCAGACATCCCCAAAGATCTGCCCAAGCCGCGCGGGCGACAGCAGCCCTACGACGATGAGGAGCGCGGCCCCCACGCCCGCTGGCCAGGCAACATCTAGCCCCCCAGGGCGGCTGATGACCAGCGCCAGCACCCCAACCAATGCGATCGCAGCGATAATCATACCAGGGATGAAGGCAAGCACGATGCCAATACCACGCTCCTTTTTGCCAAAAAGGGCGTGGGGCGAAACTGTGCAACCACGAGCCATCAGCGGCTGATGAGCGTGCTCCAGTAATCATGCGTGCCGAGGATGATGCCGCCAATGACCAGCAGCACGGCGGCCACCACCAACACCGGTGTGCCGGGGAAGCTGCGGCGCGGTTTGGGACGCGCGGCGCGGGTGCGCGGCGGGGTGCCCAGGCTCGTGCCAGGGGAGGCGGACCCATTCAGCCCGTAGCCGTTGGACGCGGAGCTATTGGGCGACGGCTCGGGCAATCGGTCACGTGGGCGATCGATGGCCTTGCGCGCGAGGCGACGCGGCACGCTGTGCGGCACCGGCTGGGGCCGCAACAACGTCGGTGCCAATTCGATGTTCGACGGCATGGGCGGCGCAGCGGTGGGGAGCGTTGGCTGCGAGGGCGGGGCCACGGCTGGTGGGGCCGGGGCCAGGTAGGGCTGGCGCAGGGCACCCGAGGCCAATGGCGCGCTCATCTGCATCTGCGCGGCCAGCGGCGCGCTGCGCTGCATGGCCAGCCCCAGCGCGCCGGTCATCTCACGCATGTTGGCATAGCGGTCGCCAGGGCGGATGGCCAGCGCCCGCACGATCACCGCTTCGACCTGCGGCGAGAGACGTGTGTTCAGTTTGCGCGGCGCGATGAGGGGATGGTCCAGCGCGGCGCGCTCCACCGCCGAGGTGGGCACCTGGCCAGTGAGCAGATGGTACATCGTCGCGCCCAGCGAGTAGATGTCGGATTGCGGTCCGGTCGTGCCCTTGCCCGCGTATTGTTCGGGCGGGGCGTACCCCTCTGTGCCCGCCTTGCGAATGAAGGTGTTGGTGCGGTTGTCGCCCTCGCCCAGCCACTCTTTGGCGATGCCCAGGTCCACCAGCGCGGGGTGCCCATTCGGCGTGACGATGATGTTCGCGGGCTTCACATCGCGGTGAATGATGGGGGGATTCTGCGCGTGCAGGTAGGCCAGCGCGTCGCAGATCGGTTGCGTCCACTGCACAACATCGGCTTCCGCGAGGGGCCGATGGCTATTGCGAATGAGCTTGTATTCCAGATTTTCGCCCGAGATGAAATCCATCACCAGATACAAGCGGTCGTTCCACTCGAAATAATCGCGGGTATGGGGGATGTTGGGGTGGGCCAGTTGTGCCAGCCAGCGCGCCTCGGCCTCGAACTGCTTGCGTGCGCCCTCGGAGAGGTCAAACGTCTCTTTCAGCGCGAAAAACGTGTTGGGCACCCGCGCGTCCCGAATCTGATACACCGTCCCCAGACCGCCTTGCCCCACGACCGCCACGATGCGATAGCGATCGATGAGCCGCGTTCCCACGGACAGTGTCGGTGGTCGGTTGATAGCCATCGGCGAACGTCGCTCCCTTCCCCCCGGCTCGGCTCCCTACTTGCCTCGTTTCCCGCATGATAACAAAACATCGACATTCCGTCAATCATTTCCGCCCAAATGCCGCACGCTGCTCGACCATAATCCCCTTTCCCTATCGGCAAGGGCGCGTATTTCCGCAAACTGGTCTGTGAGGATTGGCCTATCGTGCATACCTATGTACAACGTGAATGCACGATAAAGTCCTTTGAGGGCGACCCCCTTCCTAATTGGGGGTTCCAACCTCCGAGGACGTTGCAAATCGGGCCAGAAAAACACGGCTGATTGTTGCCTGCCAGCCGTGTTTTCATGAGGAATAGAGCGAGCGGGACTCAAACCCGCACCGCCACCCGCCAAGCC
>JBBQSR010000351.1:0-4682 GCA_038234855.1 Ktedonobacterales bacterium
TTTGCGAAGAAACACTTTGGTGTAGGCGAGCGTGAAACCAGCGCGCAACACATTCCGTTGCGACTGGCTCCCTGGCACCGTGTTGCAGATGGCGAGCGTGCATCCAGCATGTGTTGCTGCGGCAAGACGTGCGCTCAGTAAGGCTTGCTGCACGCCGCGTTGACGCGACGCGGGTCGGGTGCCCATGAAGGTGAAATAGGCTATGTCGTCTGTGATGGCGACCGCGCCGCCGCCCGCGACCGCACCGTCAAGCGAGGCGAGCAAGCACCGCACATCAGGGGCATGAAAGGTGGCCTGCGCCAGCAGCGAAACGGGATCGTTCGGTTGTACGGTGCCCGCCACCGTTTGCGCCCACAGTTCGCTTTCTATTGCGCTCGCCTGATGGATCTCGATCTCCGCCGCGAGTGGAGCTATGGTCGCGTCGGGGGGCAATGGGCGCACGTATGTATTATAAAATCGTTCCACAGTGTATGCCCGCTTCCCTAATAGCTGCATAAACGCAGGGGCAACGAATGGGCAGACCTCTATAGTGGATGGTGCCCCCCGCGCCCAGTAAAATCGCTCCAACTGCGCGAGTTCCTCTTCTGCATCATTGGTCTGAAAACCGATGCAGAGTGCATGATTTGTCGGGTAAGCTTGGCCCTGAAAGATGGCATAGCCGCCCATCAAGGAAAGGGTCTGTGCCGAAGTGAGGGTAAACCGATCACGCAGCACTTCGGTGATGGCGACCTGATGTTGCGCTTGCATCTTTTCGATGCGGTACGCGAGGTCCGTATCAATGAACATCAACCTACCTCCCTTGCCTCACGCACCCCTGCATTGCTCGTACCGCACTGTAGCGTGTTTCCAGATAAACAGCAAGCCAGGCCGACTCAAACGTACAGCACTTTGCACAAACGGCGTGGCGCTGGCAACGGATATATTTCCCAACCGTACACAAACATGTGGTATGCTGGAAGCAGCATTTCTGCGATATTTCGGGCGTATTGGGTGAGCGATAGTGGATGAGGTGACGTTGGCGGTGCGCGTGGTGGGCATGGTGCAGGGCGTTGGCTTCCGCGTCTATGTGCGCAAGCGCGCGACCCAGCTCGGGCTGCGCGGCTGGGTGCGCAACCGCCCCGATGGCAGCGTCGAGGCCGTGGCACGCGGCCCGGCAGCGGCCATCGCGCATCTGCGCGTCATCCTCGCGCGCGGCCCCATGGGGGCACGCGTCGACAGCGTCATCGACGAAGCGCCACCCACCGACCTCCCCGACCGTTTCGAGATTCGCTGACGACCCGCAACCAACTACCATATACATACCGCTTTGCCGATAGAAGGGAACTTGCTTGATGAGCATCAGCCGTGAAGAGGTGCAGCATATAGCGCTGCTGGCGCGTCTGCGCCTGACCGATGAGGAGGCCGAGCGCATGCGTGCGCAACTCTCGGCCATCTTGGGCCACATCGCCGTGCTGCAAGAGGCCGATGTCAGCGATGTGCCGCCCAGCGTCTCGATCTTGCCGCCCATCGAAACCTTCCGGGCGGATGAGGCCGCGCCATCGCTGCCACCCGACAAGCTGCTGGCGAACGCGCCGGAGCGCGAGGAAGACTATTTGCGCGTGAAGGCGGTGCTCGAATAATGGCCACGGCAGCAAAGACCAACGAACCCTGGCGCTGGACCATCGCGGAGGCGGGCGACAAACTGCGCGCAAAAGCGATCTCGTCCGTCGAACTGACCCAGGCGCACCTAGACCGCATCGCGGCGGTGGACGCGGACGTGCATGCCTACCTGCTGGTGACGGGCGAGATGGCACTGGCCCAGGCGCGCGAGGCCGATGCGCGGCTCGCCAAGGGCGACGACCTGACCCCGCTGACGGGCATTCCGCTCGGCCTCAAAGACGTCATCATCACCGAGGGCGTCACCACAACGGCGGGGTCGCGCTTCTTGGAACATTTCGTGCCGCCCTACAGTGGCACGGTGGCACAACGCCTGCGCACGGCGTGCGCGGTGACGCTGGGCAAGCTCAACATGGATGAATTCGCCATGGGGTCATCGACCGAAAATTCGGCGTATGGCACCACCCACAACCCGTGGGATCTGACGCGCGTGCCCGGCGGCAGTAGCGGCGGCTCGGCGGCGGCGGTGGCGGCGGGCGAGGCCATGGGCACGCTCGGTTCCGACACGGGCGGGTCGATCCGCCAGCCCGCCGCGCTCACCAACATCGTCGGCCTCAAGACGACCTATGGCCGCGTCTCGCGCTTCGGGCTGATCGCCTTCGCCTCGTCGCTGGACCAGATCGGCCCCTTCACGCGCGATGCCCGCGACGCGGCGCTGCTGCTGCAACAGATCGCCGGGCACGACCCGCGCGACGCCACATCCGCTAATGTCCCCGTCCCCAACTACGCCGCACAACTGACGGGCGACATTCGGGGCCTGCGCATGGGCATCCCCAAGGAATATTTCGTTGAGGGCACCGAGCCAGGCGTGACCGCGGCGGTTCAGGCCGCCATCGAGACGCTGAAAGGGTTGGGCGCGGTGCCGGTCGAGATATCGCTGCCCAACACGCGCTTCGGGTTGGCGGCGTATTACATCATCGCACCCGCCGAGGCGAGCGCCAACCTGTCGCGCTATGATGGCGTGAAGTACGGTTTCTCCATCCGCGAAGAGGCGGGCGACCTGATCGATTCGCTGATGCGCACGCGCGGCGCGGGCTTTGGCCCCGAGGTGCGGCGGCGCATCATGCTGGGCACCTACGCGCTGTCATCGGGCTACTATGATGCGTACTACAAGCGCGCCGAGCAGGTGCGGACACTGATCCGCCGCGACTTCGACGCGGCCTTCGCGCAGTGCGACTTCATCATCAGCCCCACCTCGCCGACGGTCGCCTTCCCCATCGGGGATCGCGTCGACGACCCGTATGCGATGTATCTGGCAGACCTCTTCACCATCCCCGCGAATCTGGCGGGCATCTGCGGCCTGTCGATGCCGGGTGGCTTCAGCGAGGGCCTCCCTGTCGGCGTACAGCTCCTCGGCAACAACTTCGCGGAGGGCACCATCTTGCGTGTCGCCGACGCCTTTGGTCGCGCGACCGACTACCACACCCAATGGCCCACCCTCGGTGCCGCCAAAGCGAAAGCGAAGAAGGCGGCGAGCAAGGGGAAATAAGGGGACACGGCAGGGGGGCGGCGTGTGGTGTAACCCGCCCGCCATCCCCCTGCCACGCGCGCTTACCGCCGCATCTACCCGTCGTTCACTCTCTCCCGCATCCGCTACGCTTCCGTGCTCCAGCATACATCCGGCTCCCCTAGCCATTTGACTATTACCGACATTGTGCCCTTGCGTTAGAATATACAGTAGAGGGATCTGGAAAGTAATGGCGCATCGCTCATCTACCCCATGATCCTCCTTGGGTGGATGATGGCTGTTGTATGTGCATCCCTCACACCACTATTGGCTCCATCGGCGCTCAGTTGCCGCGAACCCGCTCCACAACTAGGATCGAGCGGTATTCCGCACCTTGACGCCTCACGGATAACCGTCGTATAATGACGGCACAGTTTACCTGGGTGGGCAGAGGCATCTGTTCTTCCCTTAGCCTTGGAAAGGGGGGCAACGCAGGTGAACGAACGAGATCGTTTCGACAAATTTACTGAGCGGGCCCGCAAAGTCTTAAGTCTGGCGCAGGAAGAGGCCCAACGCTTCAACCACAACTACATCGGCACCGAGCACCTGCTGCTCGGCCTGGTGCGCGAAGGTGAAGGCGTTGCCGCCAAAGTGCTCAGTACCCTGGGTGTCGAACTCAACAAAGTGCGCAGCGCCGTCGAATTCATCATCGGGCGCGGCGACCGCATCGTCCTGGGTGAGATCGGTTTGACGCCCCGTGCGAAAAAAGTGATCGAACTGGCCGTGGATGAAGCGCGGCGGCTGAATCACCACTACATCGGCACGGAGCATTTGCTGCTCGGCCTCGTCCGCGAAGGCGAGGGCATCGCCGCTGGCGTGCTCGAAAGCCTGGGCGTGAATCTGGAAAAAGTGCGCAGCACCACCATCCAGATCCTCGCTGAGAATGGCGAACGCCCCGGTCGTGGCAGCGGATCGCGCGAGGAAAGCTCGCGCCACTCCAAGACGCCCACCATCGATCAGATGGGCATGGACCTCACCGCCGCCGCGCGCGCGGGCAAGCTGGACCCCGTCATCGGGCGTGACGCCGAGATCGAGCGCGTCATCCAGATCCTCTCGCGCCGCACCAAGAACAACCCCGCCCTCATCGGTGAACCCGGCGTAGGCAAGACGGCCATCGTCGATGGCCTGGCGCAGCGCATCGTCGCCAATGAAGTCCCCGAAACCATCGCCGGTAAGCGTCTGTTGACGCTGGACGTCGGTTCGCTGGTCGCGGGCACCAAGTATCGCGGCGAATTCGAGGAACGCCTCAAAAAGATCATCGAGGAAATCCGCTCCAGCGGCGACTGCATCATCTTCATCGATGAGGTGCATACCCTCGTTGGTGCCGGTGCGGCTGAGGGCGCGGTAGACGCCGCCAACATCCTGAAACCCGCCCTCTCACGCGGCGAGTTGCAGTGCATCGGCGCGACCACCCTCGATGAATATCGCAAGTACATCGAAAAAGACACAGCGTTGCAGCGTCGCTTCCAAGAGGTCATCGTCCGCGAGCCAACCACCGACGAGACGATCCAGATCCTCA
>JBBQSR010000352.1:0-4658 GCA_038234855.1 Ktedonobacterales bacterium
CCACGCCGGGTAACCGGTGCAGCGTAGCGGCACTAACGTCCGAACGGCTTCACTTCCCCTTTACCGGGGGCCGGGCGATCGGCAAAATCAATCGCTGTCCCCTCTTCGTCTCTTTCTCTTCCTCAGTGCCTCGATTGTTTCTTGTAATAGGGAAACGATCATCAGCGAAACCTTCTTTGGTGACTTGAGCGTCTTTTCGCTCATAGGCTGCTAAAGAAGGTTTCGCTGCATGTTGGCGTTAGATGCCTCACTACCCCCCTTGGCAAGGCGAACGGTTTTCGCGGCGCATGATACAATGGTGCTGATAGCACGACACTAGAGAAATCATCCGTGGGAAGGTGCCGCGACATGTCTCATCACCCCATCAAGCCGCTGGCGCTCATGCTGGCGTCGGCACAGACCAACCAGATGACGCAGGGTGAGGCCCTGGCGCAGACGAAACCCGCCCTAAGCCCGCAGCGCAAGGCAGTGAATCCCCTCGTCATCGGCGTCGACCTGGGCGGCACCCAGACGCGCGCCGCCCTCGTGCGCGGCGCGGAGGTGCTGGCGCGCGTCAGCTATCCCACCCCAGCAGAGGAAGGGCCTGCAGCGGTCTTCGAGACGATCACCAAGGCGGTCGATGAGGCGCTGGCCCTCGCGGAAACGAGCATCGCGGATATCGGCGGCATCGGCATCAGCGCCCCCGGCCCGCTGGACCCACAGACGGGCATCGTCTTCGAAGCCCCGAATCTGCGCGGCTGGGTCGATGTGCCGCTGGGCGAGGCCATCGCCAAACGCTTCCCTGTCCCCGTTTTCGTGGGACACGACGCAACGCTGGCCGGGCTGGCCGAGCACCGCTTCGGCGCGGCACGCGGCGCGCACCATATGATCTATATGACGGTCAGCACGGGCATCGGTGGCGGCATCATCGTGGATGATGCCATCGTGGATGGCGCGAGCGGCACAGCGGGCGAGATCGGCCACCAATACCTCGATATGCGGCCCGACGCACCCAAGTGCGGCATCGGCCATGTTGGCTGCCTCGAGGCCCTGGGGTCGGGCACCTCCATCGCGCGCGATGCCAACGCGCTCATCGCCGCTGGCAAGGGCGCGGGCATCGTCGCGATGCACCAGGAATTGTTGGCCACCGACGCGTCGCAGGAAGCCCTCAGCGGCACGCATGGCCAGCCCAGCCATGTCACCGCACGTGACGTGACCGAGGCCGCCAAACGCGGCGATGCTGAAGCGATAGCCCTCATCACCGCCGCCGCGCATGCCGTTGGCTATGGCATAGTCAACCTGCTACACATCCTCAACCCCTCGGTCGTCGTCCTGGGGGGGGGCGTCACCAAGGTTGGGCCGCTACTCTTTGAGCCGATCTTGCAGGTCATCCAACAGCGGTCCTTCAAACGTCCAGCGGAATTAGTAGAGGTCGTGCCATCGCAGCTTGGCGATGATGTCGGCCTCATCGGCGCGGCGGCCTATGTGCTTTATCGCCAGGAACACGGGTAGGGCTTCGCCATGCAGGTGCGCGATGTACAGGCGTTTACCACGCAGCTAGCGGCACAGCGCGACTTTTACCACGATCAGTTGGGCTTGCCGCTCGCGTGGGAAACCGCGCAACAGTGTCGCATCCAAATCGGCGACAGCACCCTCACCTGGACCGCCAGCGCGGAGCCATTGGCTGGTCCCTACCATTTCGCCTTCACCATCCCCGAAAACCAATTGGATGCGGGGATAGCCTGGGTGCAGCGCACGAGTCCTATCCTGAGCAAAGAGGGGCAAAGCCGCTTTCATTTCCTCGCGTGGAACGCCCATGCCGCCTATTTTCGTGACACCGATGGGAATATTTTGGAACTCATCGCACGCCATAACCTGCCAAACACGTCGGATGTGCCCTTTGGTCCCACTAGTCTCCTGCATATCAGCGAGGTCGGCTTACCCTCCCCTGACGTGTTGGCCTTGGCCGCGACACTGGAAGCGACCTTCGGCATCGCGCCATGGCTGGGCATGAGCGCAGATTTCACCACGATGGGCGACGAGGAGGGGCTATTCATCTTGGTGCCAGCGGGGCGGCCTTGGTTGCCCACCACACAGCCCGCGTTGCCGCTGCCCCTGGCCATCACCGTGCACACGGGGACGGCGGGCAAGGCGCATTGGCCGGATCTGCCGTACCGCATCTTCGCTGAGTGAGACGTCGCCTAGCGGGCATCGCCCAGGGCCACCACCAGGGCGATGCCATGACGGCGCGTGGTCGAGATGCTGACATCGAGCGAGTGCCAACCCAGGGCACGGGCGCGCTCGGCGGCGGCACCATGCAGCCGCAGCGTCGGCTTGCCCGCCGCGTCGCGCAGACATTCCAGTTCGCGCCAGCGGGGACCGTCGATGCCGGTGCCTAGCGCCTTCGCACACGCTTCTTTCGCGGCGAAACGACCCGCCAGCCGGATCGGGTTGCGCCCGACGATGGCGAGTTCCGCCTCGGTGTAGACGCGCTGCAAGAAGCGGTCGCCGAAGCGCGCGAGGGTTTCGGTAATGCGCTCGACCTCCACCAGATCGATGCCCACCGCTAGGCGGTTCGGCAGATCCAGCGGTAGCGGGAGCAATACAGCGGGGTCGTCAGGGGTCATGCGTGCCACTCCATCAGGCAGGCGTCGCGTAGCTCGCCCTCGTGCAATTCATGCTGAGACAAAAAGCGCACCTTGCGGAAGCCCGCCTTTTCATAGCTGCGGATCGCGCGAGTGTTCCAGATCTGGGGATCGAGCACGACATAGGCGGCCCCGAGGTTGTCGTGCAGGTAGCGGGCGATGCCTGCCAGCAGCCGAGAGCCAATGCCCTGGTTCCAGTACCCCTGCTCCCCGATGAAGAGGTCCAGGCCAAAGACGCTGGCATCCGCCGGGTAGCCGTAGTCCGCTAACGCTTCACCCGTGACGCGATAAAATTGCAGATAGCCGATGGGGGCGTCCTTTGCCAGGATGATGCAGCGCGTCTCGTCGCCCGCGTGGGCCTTGAAAAAGACCTCGCGCACCCGGTCGGCGTCGTGCGGGCGGTCGCGCCCCTCATAATAGCTCAGCACCGCCGGATCGCTCAACCAGCGTGCCATCAGGTCGACATCGCCGTCCGTGATCGCGCGCAGGGCCAGGTCGCCCTCGTGCCACAGCATCTAGCGATCCTCCCCTTTGGGGCGCGGGGCGCGCTTGACCCTGGCACCGCTGGCGACGGTCTGTGGGGGAACGATGCCATTCACCGATGCGTCGCTCTCGATCACGGGGGTGGTGCGCCCGATGCCGCGATAGATGAAGCCCGCCTTGGCCATCGTCGCGGGCTGGTAGATGTTGCGCCCATCCACGATGATAGGGCGACGCATGATGGCGTGCAGCTTGGTAGGATTCAGCGCCTTGAACTCATTCCAGTGGGTGATAATGATCAGCGCGTCGGCCCCGGTGGCGGCGGCATAGGCATCCGCGACGTAGCTGACGCGTTCCTCGCCGATGGCCGCGCGCCCCGTCTCGCGCGCCACCGGATCGTAGGCCAGCACGTGCGCCCCCTGCGCCGTCAGCGCGTGGATGATGTCGATGGCCGGGGCGTCGCGCATGTCATCGGTGTTGGGCTTGAAGGCCAACCCCAGCACGCCGATGGTCGCGCCGCGCAGGCTGCCCAGCAACGTCACGACCTTATCGACGATCAACATGCGCTGGTCATGGTTGATATCCAGCACGGCTTTCAGCATCTGCGGATGCAGCCCGGCGTGGCCCGCCATGTTTTCCAGCGCGGTCACGTCCTTGCCAAAGCAACTGCCACCGAAGCCGACCCCGGCCTCCAAGTGATAGCGCCCGATGCGGTGGTCATAGCCCATCCCCGCCGCGACCTCCTTCACATCCGCGCCCAGCCGCTCGCAGATGCGCGCGATCTCGTTGATGAAGGAGATCTTGGTCGCCAGGAAGGCATTCGAGGCATATTTGATCATCTCGGCGGTGTAGAGGTCGGTCATCATGATCGGCGCGCGCAGGGGCAGGTACAGTTCGGCGACGCGCCCGGCGGCGTCTTTATCCGCCGACCCCAGCACCACGCGGTCGGGCCGCTGGAAGTCCGCCACCGCCGACCCCTGCGCCAGGAACTCGGGATTCGACACCACCGCGAATTGCACCGCCTTGTCGCGCAGGTTGCTGGCGATGATCTCCGAGACGAGGTCGCCGCTGCCGACGGGCATGGTCGACTTATTGACGATGATGGCGTCGTGGTCCAGGTGCTGCGCGATGCTGGCCGCCGCCGCCCGCACGAAGCGCATATCCGCCGCGCCATCCGCGCCCGTCGGCGTGTTGACCGCGATGAAGATGATCTCGGCGTCGCGCAGCCCCGCGTCATAATCCGTGGTGAAGGTGAGGCGCTCGGCCTCGACGTTGCGTTCCAGCAAATCCTTCAGCCCCGGTTCGTAGATGGGCACCTCGCCGCGTTGCAGCATGGCGATCTTGCTCACATCGATGTCAATGCAGGTGACAGCATTGCCCATATCCGCCAGGCAGGTGCCGGTCACCAACCCCACATACCCCGTGCCGAGGACGCTAATGTTTTTCATGCCCCAATATCCTCCCGCCGCCGCAAAGCTGCCGCGCCGCTCTTCTCTCTATCATCTCACAAAACGAACGAGGGGGAGGGATGATGACATGGTTAGGCTTCGTCAT
>JBBQSR010000353.1:0-4638 GCA_038234855.1 Ktedonobacterales bacterium
TCTCGACATCCATCATGCCCAGGTTGCTGATGGTGAAGGTGCCACCAGAGAATTCGTCGGGGCGCAGCTTGCCGGTGCGGGCGGCATCGGCCAGGCGGCGCACCTCGCGCCCGATATCCGCCGCGTTGCGCTTGTTGGCATCGCGGATGACCGGGACGATCAGCCCCGTCGGCAGCGCGACCGCGACGCCCAGATGCACCGATTTGTGGCGCAGCAGACGGTCGTTGTCCCAACTGACGTTGATGTCGGGGTTGCGGGCCAGCGTGCGCGCGACGGCCATGACGATCAGGTCGTTGTAGCTCAGGCGCAGGGCATCGCCGCTGGCGTCGAGCGCGGCGTTCAGTTGCGTCCGCAGGTCCACCAGGCCGGTCGCGTCCATCGCCATCGTCACATAGAAATGCGGCGTGTTTTGCATGCTCTGCTGCAAGCGATGGGCGATGGTGCGGCGCATGTTGGTGAGCGGCACCACCTCGGTGTCATCACCCACGATGCTGGCGGCGCTGACGATGGCCGACTGCGCGGCGAAAACGGGCGCGGGGGTCGGCTGCACGGTCGGCGCGGTGGCGACGCCCGCCGCGATGGCGGCATCCACGTCGTCCTTGATGATGCGCCCCTCCGGGCCGGTGCCGCGAATGGTGGCGAGGTCCAGGTGATGCTCCTCGGCCAGCCGCTTGGCGAGCGGCGAGGCCTTGACGCGGCCAGACTTGTCATTTGTGGCGACGCTGGTGGCATAGCTCGGCGCGGCGGTCGCGGCACCGACGGGGGCGCTGCCATTCGCGCTGCTGCCGTTGCCATTCACCGAGGCGGCGACGGGCTGCGGCGTGGGGGCCTGCTGGCCACCGGAGGTCGGGGCGGATTCACCGGGGATCGGCTCGGCGGGGGTGCCGACGAGCGCGATGGGCGACCCCACCGGTGCCGTCTCGCCCGCCGCCACCAAGATTTTGCGGAGCGTCCCCGCGACGAAGGATGTGATCTCGATGTTGACCTTCTCGGTCTCGACCTCGGCGACGGCCTCACCCTTGGCGATGGCGTCGCCGACGCTCTTGGACCATGAGAGGATCTTGCCTTCCTCCATCATGTCGCTGAGCTTGGGCATCAGAATCTCTTGCATCGTGCGCCCCCTACCGTGCCACGCGCTGCGGCACGATGCGCCGCACGGCGTCGATGATGTCATTGCGCACGGGGAAGGCGGCCTTTTCCAGATTCTTCGCATACGGCGCGGGGGTGTCGACGCCCGTCACATGCCCGATGGGCGCGTCCAGGTTGTCGAAGCCGTATTCGTAGATCAGCGCGGCCATGCCCTGACCGGTGCCGTAATACTTCCAGCCCTCTTCCACGACGATGGCGCGGTGCGTCTTGGCGATGGAGTCCAGCGCCAGGTCTAGGTCGATGGGGCGAATGGCGCGCATATCCACGACCTCGGCCTCGATGCCCTCTTTCGCCAATTCCTCCGCCGCTTGCAAGCACAGGTGCACGCTGCGCGAGAAGGTGATCAGCGAGACATCGCGGCCCTCGCGGCGCACCTCGCCCCGGTTCAGCGGCACGGTGTATTCGACGCCCTCGTCGGGCACCTCGCCCTTGACGCCGTACAGCAGCTCATGCTCGATCAGCAAGACCATGTCTTCGTCGCGGATCGCGGCCTTCAGCATGCCCTTGGCGTCGTAGGGGGTGGCGGGCATGACGACCTTCATGCCGGGGACGTGGGCGAACCACGACTCTAGCGTCTGCGAGTGCTGCGCGCCGCGCTGGGCACCGCCGCCCGCTGGCATGCGGACGACCAGCGGCACGCTGACCTGACCGCCAAACATATAGCGCGCCTTCGCGGCGGCATTGACGATCTGGTCGCTGGCCAACAGCGCGAAGTTGATGGTCATGATCTCGGCGACGGGGCGCATGCCCGCCATGGCCGCGCCGATGGCGGTGCCGACGATGATCTCTTCGGCCAGGGGGGTGTCGCGGACGCGCTCGCGCCCAAATTCATCGGCGAGGCCCTTGGTGACGGCGTAGGTGCCGCCGTAGCCGTCGATATCCTCACCAATGACGATGACGCGCTGGTCGCGGGCCATCTCTTCGCGCATGGCCTCACGCAAGGCTTCGCGATAGGTTATCGTTCGCATCGTATCCTCAATGTGATCGTTTTCGTGTCTTTAGTAGATTTTCGCGCCCTTCGCGTCCAGTCTCGTCCCCTTAGCGCGGGCGACGCCAGGCGATGGCCCCGGTCGGGTCGACCATGATGTCGGCGGTCAGTTCGCTCAGGTCGGGGAAGGGGCTGTTATCCGCGAAGGTCGCGGCATCCTCCGCCGCCTGGGTGGCGCGGTCATCAATCGCTTGCAGGGTGGCATCATCGACGCCCGCCGCGCGCAACCGATTGGCAAAAAGCTGGATGGGGTCGCGGTTCAGACGCCACTGCTCGGCTTCCTCTTTGGAGCGATACGCGGCGGGGTCGGCCATCGAGTGGCCCCGGAAACGATAGGTCAGCGCCTCGATCAAGGTCGGGCGGCTCTCGTTGCGGGCGCGGTCGATGGCGCGCTTGGCGGTGTCGCGCACGGCCAGCAGGTCCATGCCGTCGACCTTCTCATATTCCATGCCATAGGCGGCGGCACGCGGTTCCAGCGAATTCACCGACCAGGCTTTTTGGACGGCCATGCCCATGGAGTAGAGGTTGTTTTCACAGACGAAGACCATTGGCAGCTTCCACAGTTCGGCCAGGTTCATCGCCTCGTGGAAGGCACCCTCGTCGACCGCGCCATCACCAAAGAAGACCATCGTCACCTGGTTGGTGTGGTTGTACTGCGCCGCCAGGGCATAGCCACAGGCGATGGGCATCTGCGCGCCGACGATGGCGTAGCCACCGAGCAGCCCGTTCTTCGCGTCGAAGATGTGCATCGAGCCGCCCTTGCCCCGGCTGACGCCCGTCGCCTTGCCGCACAGTTCGGCCATCAGTTTATTCGGGTCGGTGCCCTTGACCAGCGCGTGGCCATGTTCGCGATAGCTGCTGAGCACGTTATCTTTGCGCTCAAGCTGGCTGATCATGCCGACGCCGACGGCCTCTTGGCCAATGTAGAGATGCAAGAAGCCGCCGATTTTGCCGAGGGTGTACTCTTCGCCCGCTTTTTCTTCGAAGCGGCGGATGAGCCACATGCGATAGTGTAGGTCTAACAGTTCCTCGCGGCTCAAACCTGCCAGCGAGATGTCGCTCTTGCTGATGGCCATGCTGCCATGTCCCTCCGAGGGTGAGATGAACGGGCGGCACCATGATGGCGACCTGCCCTGGTGTGATGACGCTGGCGGAGGGTGCCGCGCGGCACAGCATTGGCGCTGCGGCATGGGGTGAGCGATGGGGCCAATCAGCGGCTTGTCGCTTCTGTCGTCCTCCGGCACGCCGTTGTGCCACACGACCGATTGTCGGTGCTGGGCCAGCCACCCCTGCCAGATGCCCGCCCTGGCGGTCGGGGTAGGGCCAGCCGTTACGCGGGTCGCCCACCCTTGCGGGCGACCCATCCGATGTGCTTACCTCTTTGAGGGTATCTATCGGCGGATCGCGGTGAAACGCCGATGGCCCCGACACCTGAAAGGCGGTGATTCGTGACGTATGTCATTACCGAACCGTGCATCGGCGAAAAGGATGCGTCGTGCATCGATGTCTGCCCGGTCGACTGCATCCACGCGCGTGAGGACGATGAGCAATATTACATCGATCCCGCTGAATGCATCGATTGCGGCGCGTGCCAGCCGGTGTGCCCTGTAAAAGCCATCTACGAGGCGCATGCCGTGCCCGCGCGCTGGCGACACTTCATCGCCATCAACGCCGACTATTTCGCCGCCCGTTGAGTTTGGCACGAAATGGGGGGACGCCCGGCGCGTTGCCGCCGTGTCCCCCCCGGTGTGCCTTGTCGCTTTGGCGGCGGCGGCGCTCACTTCGTCGGAATCGCCCAGGTGAAGAAGCACAGCACGGCGAAGAGCGTGGCGATGATGATGGTCGCGTTAAAGAGCAACCGTTCG
The DNA here is from genome assembly GCA_038234855.1 of Ktedonobacterales bacterium. Taxonomy (GTDB): domain Bacteria; phylum Chloroflexota; class Ktedonobacteria; order Ktedonobacterales; family JACDGC01; genus JACDGC01. The sequence goes on from JBBQSR010000353.1 coordinate 4,003, forward strand.
ATGCCGCGCTTCGTCTTGAAGACGGTACCCGAGCCACCAAAGACGCTCCCCAGCCCCGCGCCGCGCACCTGCATCAAGATCGATGCGAGCAGTGCGACCGCCAGGATGACGAGTGCGATGTCGAAATACGTGATATACGGTGTCAGGGCCTTCATCTGTTCCCTCTCAACAACCTCCGCATTTACCCATGCGTGATCTATCCAGGGGCAGTATAGCATGAGACGTTCAGACGCGCAAGCATTTCCCCCAGAAGACTGTTTCCTGGGGAACACTTTGGGCCTATACGGCAGCGTGATTGATACGTTTCAACAGGTCGGCGGATGGTTCACCCCTCACCAGCATCGCGCAGTCGGATACAATGGCACTATGGAAAACACCTCACCCCTGCATGCGCACGCTGCACGCATCCCCCTCGTCGCGGTGGTCGGCCCGACGGCCAGCGGCAAGACGGCGCTGGGCATCGCGCTGGCCCTGGCGCTGGGCGGCGAGATCGTCAGCGCCGACTCGCGCCAGATCTACCGCGAGATGGCGATCGGCACGGCCCAGCCGACGCCCGCCGAACGCGCCCTCGTGCCCCATCACCTGCTAGATGTCGTCGCGCCCGACCAACCCTTCACCCTGGCCGACTATCAGGCC
>JBBQSR010000354.1:0-4629 GCA_038234855.1 Ktedonobacterales bacterium
ATCCCGGCGCACCTGCGTGAGGATGGTCAGCATCCCTTCTTCAGTGTGTCGCTCAAGGGCGATGTCTACGCGGAGACCGCCGGGGCGGTGGCGCAGCGGCAGCGGGTGTGGCACCTCAACCTGGTCGATGTGACCCAGACACATGGCTACGACCCGCTCGACGCCATCACGAGCTACGACGCGGCGCAAGCCTTCGCCGATGCCTGGATCGCCAATACCGGGGCGGCGGAGGCCGAGGGCCACTTCTGGGATCGGGAGGCCAGCAAGTTGTTGACGATGCTGACCTGGCACCTGCGCGTCACCGCGCCGGATGCGACCTTCCTCCACCTCATCGACCTGGTGCATGTGCCCTATGAGACGCACAAGGCGCTGCTGACCACCAGCCCCGATCCCATCGTGCGGCTGATGGCGGGCAAAGCGTTCGATGCGTGGGACAGTGACGCCCGGGTGCGGGGCAACGTCGCGGGGGATGTGGCGGCGCGCTTCGTCCATTACCTGGGGGACGATATCCGCCGGGCGCTCAGCCAGCGGGACATCCATCTGCGGGAGATGGTCGACGAGGCGACGCCGACGGGCCTGTATCTGTCAATGTCGCTGGCCCAGCTGGAGCAGTACCGCGCGCTGTTCGCCACCCTGCTGACGCAGATCCTGGCGACGTGGACCGCCGTGGCGCAGGCCCGCCCGCAGCGGCGACTCGCCCAGGGGGCGCTGTTGTACCTCGATGAGTTCGCCAACCTGGGCCACATCCCCGGTTTCGTGAATTACCTGACCCTGACGCGCAGCCTGGGCATCGGCATGGTGCTGATGATCCAGAACCGCGCCCAGCTGGTCACGGGCTATGGCCTCACTGCCGCGCAGACGATCAGCGGGGGGTGCCGCACGCATATCGTGTTCGGTGGTTGCACCCCGGAGGACGCGGCGCTGTATAGTAAGCAACTCGACGATATGACGATCCTGCGTCGTCAGGCGGGGGAGGGGACCCATGAGGGTGGGGAGCAGCGTAGGAACTCGCGCACCACCGGCTGGGCCGAGGCCGGGCGACGCCTGTTGCGTGCTAATGAGATCCAGCAGTTGCCCCGTGACGTGGCGCTGATGATCCCCGAACGGCACCCGCCATTGCTGGTGCGCACGCAGCCTTATGACGCCAACCCGCGCCTTGCGGCGCTGGTCGAGTTGCCGCCCCCGGTCATCGTCGGACCGCCAGTACCCCCATCGCTCGTGATTAGTCCGCCTCCGCCGCCCAGGCCCGAGGCTTCCCGCAGGACGGCTGCGCCCGCTCGTGGTAACGCGCTCCCAAGCCGCCGCGCAAGACGGTCCTGCCGCCGCCCTGAGGCGACGAACGGCTCGCTGCTCTGTACGCAGTGAGCCGTTTGGCTATGTGTTATGGTCTTTTATCACGTATCTTTCGACTATCTTTATTGCTTGCCTGCGCGATAATCCCAGTCGAGCCTTGGAAAAGTGGAAGAACAATGCAACGTTGTGGCATGAAATGCGACGATTTTTGCCGCATAACTCCAAGAACGACTTCAATGAGCGCACCGTACCAAGAGCGATTCGGCAGAGGATACGCAGGAGCAGGCGAACAAGCTAGCCTACGAGAGCGGATCGTACCTGGCGCATAGTGGGAGCAGACGTGCCATCAGCCCAGCGCCCAGTAGGGGATGCTAGATATCGGGGCCAATTTCATAGTTGTTGCCCAGCAACCTCAGCGTTATTCCCAAGAATAACACAATCAGCGCATAGACCCCCAGTTCCAGCATGGCCTGCAAAAAGTTGGTGACTTTCCCCACCGAAAGTTGTGCGCTGATGGAAAGGATGCCGCGCGTCGCGGAGATGATGCCAATGAAAAGAAAGGGACGCAGGGAGGTCACATGGGCTTTGAGGTAATGAATCACCGTTCCGAGGACCTCGGTCATAATCAACACCAGGAGCAAATTCTCGATCAATTTGATGATAGCGCTGACCACCGCGGAAGATTGGTCCAGCGTGTTCAGGGCGAGCAACGCACGAAATTGTGTCACCGCATCCCAGCAACTGTACCCCAGAGCAAAGAGCGTCCCGAAGAGAAACACGATCCCCACCAGGACATAGATGATGGTCTCGGCACGATCCAGCAGCGTTCCCGAACGATGGGCAAACCGATCATTCGAGGTACTCGTGGCCGGCGTTGCCGGCGGAGCAGTTGTGGTATCGCTCGGGTCACGCTGAAGATCGGTCATTGTCTTGTCGCTCCTCCACGGCGCTGCAACACCGCGCCCTGCTTACCGGCCCAGTGGGACGCACGTTGGCATCCGCCGCAAACCCCATCACGCCCACAGGACGAGTTTGGCATAAGACGAGGCGGAAATTGCCCCTTCAGGAGAAGATTGTCGCTGCTCCAAACAGGGCTATGCTTTTTCGCTTCCCACCCTCAGCAAGATGCGGCGCTGCATTCCGAGCGTGGTGACCAGTTTCCTAGCTTATCTGCGGCAAATCGCTGCACAGCCCAGAAAACTCGTCCATTGGGACGTAAGTGTTTGCGGCAGATGCCAACGCGCGTACCACTGGGCCAACGAGGTAGTCGCTAATGCGACCACCTCGGAGCAGACTCTGCCAGATTAGCGCGGCAACAAGACCGTGTCGATGACGTGGATCACGCCATTATCGGCCAAGATGTCGGTTTGGGTGACGGTGGCATCATTGACCTTGACCCCATTACTGGTGTCAATGGTCAAGGTGCCCCCCTCAACGGTTTTCGCCGAGGTGAGTTTCACCACATCCTCCGCCAGCACCTTGCCCGCGACGACATGATAGGTGAGGATTTTGGTGAGTTGGGGGATATCTTTCAGCAGGGCATCCACCGTCCCAGCCGGCAGTTTGGCAAAGGCAGCATCGGTGGGGGCGAAGACGGTAAAGGGACCAGGACCACTCAGCGTCTCCCCGAGTCCGGCGGCCGTAACCGCGGCAACGAGCGTCGTAAATGTGCCCGCACTCTGGGCGACTTCCACGAGATTAGCCATTGAAAGGTGAAACTCCTTTGCAAACGCGCCATCCTTCCCAAAAGGATGAACAAAGAGAGGACAAACCATCTGCATCAGATGATACGGCGTTATGGTCAAAGAGAACAAGAGGATAGGGTGTTACTGCCGTGGGTCGATGGCATCGTGCATATCGTGATGCCAGTGGTCATGATCGACGATTCGGTGGTGGACCCGTCGTGGCTCCCCTTTGTACCAGGAAGCGTGAGAGAAATGGAATGATCTGCCGGAAGACGTGCTGGGTGAGCTGGGGCAGCCCAGGGCCGAGACACCCCAAATAGCGCTAGTACGACTTACGCGCGAGCACATAGGCCCGCTCACTTTGGTGTTCTACGGCTGACGCATAGGGTTGGCGGATGAGCACCGCTTCCACGTTGAACCCGGTCGCTTCAAGCTGCGCTTGCACCGTCTCAGAGTACAAAAAGTAGAAATCGAGAGCCACCGGCAGATCCCACCATTCCGTGAGATGCCGCTGTTCCTCCCCGATAGGGAAAGCCAGCAGCAGCAGCCCCCCTGGCCGCAACGTGCGCTGGAATTCTGCCAGGGCGCGCAGTCACAGTTCGGGAGACCAATGAATAATGGCATAGAAGGAGACGATGCCCCCCCATGCCTCATCCGGTGCCGCAAGAGCAAGCATCGAACCTTGCTGGAAAGTGAGCGTAGGATACCGCTGCTGCGCGATCTCGACCATGGCAGGCGAGAGATCAATCCCGATAACGGTTGCACCACATTCATGAAGATAGTGAGCCACATACACCCCACATCGGCTATGAGATCGTGCGGTCCGACCAATTCGACAAAGCTTGTGATCAGGGCGCGGTCTAGCGCATCTCACCGCAGGAGGGATACCCCCGCCATGCGAAGCCGTCGCTGGCGCGCCGCCGCTGCATCATTGCCAGAAAGCCGCCGTGAGATGGCGGCGCGCGATCGGCCTCAGTGCGGGGGTGCCGAGCAAGACGCTCGTCGCCGGAATCTCCGCCACGTTCACCGATGCAGCTGGCCAAAAGCAACGCGGTTGATCGGGGACCACGCGCCTTAGGCTGGGCCGTCAGGGGGAGCGGCCTCTGCCAGCGGCACGGAACTGCCAAGGGGAGTCGCGGTGGCGACTGCCGCCTCCGCCCCCATCGCCACGGGATTGGTGGCAAAGTCGCGGGGGTGGGCCTTGCGCCACTCGACGTAGCCATCGACCAGCAGCGCCTGGGCCAGACCGGCGATGAGCGAGGCGAAGAAGGCCCCGACGATGCCGAAGAGTTCGCCGCCAGCGATCAAGGCCACGATGGAGACGGCGGGATGCAGCCCGACGGCTTTGCCCACCACCCGCGGTCCCACGACATCACTCTCGATGACATGCACCACGACGAAGTAGCCCAGCACGATCAGCGCCAGCACCCAGCCCTTGGTCAGCGCCAGCAGAATACAGGCGACCCCTGACACGAGGGTGCCAATGAGGGGGATGAACGCCAGCAAGAAGGCCAGCACGCCGAGCAGCATCGCATCGGGCACCCCCAGGACGAACATGCCGATGCCCACCAGCACGCCAATCAGCGTCGAGAGGATCAATTGCCCGCGAATGTAGCCACCGACCACCCGTTGCAGCGTGGTCAGAAAGGAA
>JBBQSR010000355.1:0-4617 GCA_038234855.1 Ktedonobacterales bacterium
CCACACGGTCGACGGCGCGCTCGACCAGGATGACCGCCAGCAATTCACCCCAACAGATGATGCTGTCGCGCGTGGCGAGCGTGCCATCTTGCGCGGCACAGGCGGCGGCGATGGTATCGCTCAGACCGAGCAGGCGATCCCGCAGGTATGCCCAGTCGCCGTCTGGCTCGATGATCTGCGCGGCGGCGTGGTGGCGCTGCTCGATGGCCGCCAGCCGCGCGTCGCAGTCGGCGCGGTCGCCCCGCGCGGCGGCGTCGGCCAGCGCCAACAAGGCATCGGTCACGCCCGACATCGCCGAGGTCACGATCACCGGCTCACGCTCGTGCAGCCCCAACGCGATCTCGGCTACCCGCAAGATGCGCTCGCCCGACCCGACCGAGGTTCCGCCAAATTTCAGCACCAGCATCAGCGCACCTCCTCACCAGCCAGGGGCAGATCCATTGCCTGAGTGTGGTGCGGGGTCGGGGTCAGCCACGCGTTTCCGTGTGCTGCGTGCCCACGTTCCGTGCCCTCTATGTTCGCGTCCCACCCCGCCACCGCGCGGGCCAGGGGGATGGCGTCGGGGTCTTTCAGCACGTTGCCCGTCAGCACGCAGACGACGCGCTCATCTGGGCGGATGGTGCCCGCCGCGACCAACTGGCGCACCCCCGCGACGGAGGCGGCGGAGGCCGGTTCGCAGCCCAGCCCCGCGCGGTCGATGACGGCCTTTGCCAGCAGGATCTCGTCGTCCGTCACCTGGGCGACCACGCCCCGCGTCGCGGCGATGACCGCGCGAGCACGCGGGAAGCTGACGGGATTCCCGATGTTGATCGCCGTGGCGACCGTGTGCGCCTGGACGGGCTGAAAGGTGGCGAAGCCGTCGAGATAGCTCTGATAGAAGGGATTCGCCCCGGCGGCCTGGATGGCGGCGATGCGGGGAATCCGGTTGATGAGGCCGAGCGCGTGGGCACGCAGCAGGCCCGCGCCCAACGCTGAGGTGTTGCCCAGGTTGCCAGCGGGCAGCGCGATCCAGTCGGGCATCTCCCAGCCGAGTTGCTGCGCCAGTTCATAGGCGAGCGACTGTTGGCCGAGGATGCGAAAGGGGTTGAGCGAATTCAGCAGGTAGATGCCCTCGTCCAGGCACAGCCGTTCGACATCAGCCATCGCGCGGTCGAAGTCGCCCGCGATCTGGCGGATCTCCGCGCCATAGGCGATGGCCTGGCCCAGCGTGCCCGCCGCCACCTTGCCAGCGGGCAGCAGCACCAGCGCGCGCAAGCCCGCCTGGGCCGCGTAGGCCGCCATCGAGGCCGAGGTATTGCCCGTCGAGGCACAGGCCACCGTCGTGGCCCCCAGCCACTTCGCCACGCTGACGCCGACCGTCATGCCGCGATCCTTGAAGGATCCGGTCGGGTTCTCGCCCTCGTGCTTGAGCCACAGATGGTCGACCCCCGCGAAGTCGCCGATGCTGGCGTGCCCGACCGTGCCCTGGGCGCGTCCGGCGGGGTACAGGTTCGTCCCGCCCTCGGGCCGCGGGACGGGCACCACACCGGGCAGGGGCAGCAGCAATTCACGGAAGCGCCAGACCCCGCTGCGGTCTTCCGGCGCGAAAGAGTGCAGCCGCTCATCAAAGATGCGTCGCCATTCGCCGCCCAGCCGCGTGTCGCCCATCGTGCCCAGGTCCACGTCCAGCGGCGCGGCGCACTCGGGGCAACGATAGTCGGTGCGATGCAGATCCGCGACGCGATGGCCCGACCCACAGAGGAAGGTGAGTGCCGGACGCGCGGCGTCATCGTGGACGATCTGCGCGCCGTCGCGGTCGAACGCGACCACCAGCGCGCGCCCCTCCAGGCCCAGCGACAGCGCGGTGGAGCGCAGCGCCGCCGCGACGGCGTCGGCATGCTCCGTCACCAGCGCCAAGATGGCCGAGCCGCCGCCCGACAGGCACGCGCCATGCGCCCCCGCCGCGACCGCCGCCGCCAGCAGGTCCGGCATCTGCGGGAAGATCCCCGCGCGGTAGGGTTCATGGAAGCGGTCATCCATTGCGGTGTGCAGGGCACCCAGGTCGCCCGTCGCCAGCGCGGCGAAGAGCAGGCTGGCATGCCCAACGTTGTGCACCGCGTCAGCCTTCGCATAGACGCCCGGCATCAGCGCGCGGCCAGCCACCGTATCCATAGCGAAGGTGGGGACGAAGAGGGCGGCGCGCAGGTGCGCGGGCAGCGGCACCCGCACGGCACGCCAGCTATCTGGCCCGCCGCGCCCGTTGCGCGTGACGGCGACGAGGCCGCCCAGCAGCGCGGCGGAGACATTGTCAGGGTGGCCGCCATGTTCGTACCCCACGGCGGCGTCCAGCAGGGCAAAACGCCGCGCGGCGGAGTCGGGCATGCCCGCGAAGGCTTCCGCCGCCAGCATGCCGCCGATCACCGCTGTGGCGCTGCTGCCCAGCCCGCGCGCCGAGGGCACGCCCAACGTCGCCGTGACGCGCACCGCTGGCACCGCCTGCCCCAGCGCGGCCAGGTGCCGCGCGAAAACCTGATAAAACAGATTGCGTTCATCTGTGGGCAACGCGGCCAGGGTGGGGTCGTCGCCCCACGCCGAGGTGATGGTGATCTGCGGCCCCGCGCTGCCCTCGGGCAAGCGGTCCACCGCGAAGGTGCTGTGCAGATCGAGCGCCAACCCCAGGCAGTCGAAGGCGGGGCCAAGGTTGGCCGTAGTGGCAGGGACGCGCACGGTGATGTGTTGCAACGCCATGGATGATGACTCCTCTTTACTCTCTGCGTGATGCTGTGGATGTTCCCGAAAACGCGATCACGCGGGAATCAGACCGCCGACGATGAGTCGGCAGATGCGATGCTCCTGGGGCGATGGGTAGCAAGATGCCATCTCGTGCGCCTCCCATAAAAAAATGCCCTCCGCTCCCCTAACGGGGACGAAGAGCGCAACGCTGCGTTCGTGGTTCCACCACGCTTTCGCCAGCGATCCGGCAAAGGGATCGCGGCCTTTAGCGACGCGGTAACGTGCGCCAGCCGTCGCGCTTTCGCAGCGCGAGCTTCACGGGTGGTATCGCCGGGCGGGCGCGCGAGGCCAGTCGCAGCCGGTGCCAGCCTCTCTCTGTGAGCGCGCCATCGCCAGGGATGTATCCCATGCGATGCTCTAATTACCAAAAGCATACCATGGCTGTCAAGCTTGAGTTTGCCGCCAGGGTGTGCGGCGTCTAGAGCATTTTTCATCGACATTGAGCGGGCGGGCGGTTAAAACCGCCCGCCCGCTCTTCATGCGTCTGGCGAGGCCAGTGAGAGGGTGGGCACGCGCGTCGCGGTGTGCAGCACCAGCGCGCCCTCACCGGCATCGACGGCGATGGTGTCGCCGGGGCCATACGCGCCCCGCAGCACGCCCTCGGCCACTGGGTCTTCCAGCAAGGTCTGGATGGCGCGGCGCAGCGGGCGAGCACCATATTGGCGGTCATAGCCGAGCGTGGCGATCAGGTCACGCGCCGCCACCGTCAGCGTCAGCGTGATCTGTCGGTCGGCCAATTGGCGCTCGATGCGGCGCAGCAGCACATCGGTGATCTGGCGCATCTGGGGTCGCGATAGCGGGCGAAAGAGGATCGTCGCGTCGATACGGTTCAGCATCTCGGGGCGAAAGACCTCGCGGATGGCGGCATGCACCTGCTCGCTCATCCACGTTTCGTGCGCGTCGCCCTCCGTCTCGCGGGCGAAGCCCATGGTGCCGCGCGAGGTCAGGTAGTGCATCCCCGCGTTAGAGGTCATGATGATGACGGTGTTGCGGAAGTCGACCTTGCGCCCCTTCGCATCAGACATGACGCCGTCTTCCAGCACTTGCAATAGCAGATCGTACACACGCGGATGCGCCTTCTCGATCTCGTCGAAGAGCACCACGGAATAGGGCTTGCGGCGCACGGCCTCGGTCAGCTTGCCCGCCTGATCGAAGCCCAGGTACCCTGGCGGGGCACCGATCAGCCGCGCGGCATAGTGCGCCTCTTGGAACTCGGACATATCGAAGGTGATCAGCGCGTCCGAGTCGCCAAAGAGCGTCGCGGCTAGCGCGCGGGCCAGCTCCGTCTTGCCGACGCCCGTGGGACCGACGAAGACGAACGAGCCGATGGGGCGGCGCGGGTCGCGTAGCTCGGCGCGACCCCGGCGGATGGTGCGGGCGATGGCCGACACCGCCTCCTCTTGGCCGATGATACGGGCGTGCAGGTCGTCTTCCAGGTGCAGCAGCCGTTCGGCACCCTCGGCGTCCAGTTGGACGGCGGGGACGCCCGTCCACGCGGCGACGACCGTGGCGATCTCGTGGGGCGTCACCACAGGGGTGGCGGCGCTGGTGTGCCAGGCGCGCCATTCATCCTCGGCCACTTGCAGGTCGGCACGCAAGCCCTGCTCTTCGCGCCAGAGGGCGCGGGCGCGGGGAAAATCTTCGTATTCGATGGCGTTGTCTTTGTCGTCACGGAGGATGGCGAGGCGTTCGCGCAATTCGCGCACGCGGGCGGGCAGCACCGAGCGTCCCACGCACAGCCGCGCCGCCGCCTCATCGACCAGGTCGATGGCCTTGTCGGGCTGCTGGCGATCCTGCACGTAGCGCGACGACAGCTTGACGGCGGCATGCAGCGCCTCGGGCGTG
>JBBQSR010000356.1:0-4616 GCA_038234855.1 Ktedonobacterales bacterium
GGGGCGAGCGCCGGGGAGGGCTGATCGTCGATGCCCTCATCGGTGAGCAAGAGATCGTCATCAAGCCACTAGGCACGCTCTTCCGTTCGGCGCAGGGCGTCTCGGGTGGTGCGGTGCTCGGTGATGGCCAGGTCGCGCCCATCTTGGACGTGGCGGCGTTGATCAAGCACATCATGGCGGGCGAACGCGGCGTGCGTGCGCCGCAGGGAGCAACGGTATGAGCGCGCCAGGTCTGTTGACGATGCGCCGCGCGCGGCAGCTCGAAGCGGTGCACCGCGCCATCAGCCTGGGGCTGCATGCGGCGGCGGACCAACTGTCGTTTTTCGTGGGCCAGCGCATCACCATCGAAGCGCCACGGCTAGGGATGTGCCCCATCGAGCAGTTGGTGGAGTGCGCGCTGGGCATCGCCTTTGAGGAGGTGCCCACCCGCACGGCGGACGCGATGATGACCGGCCTCTACCTGGGGATGGATGGCGACGTGCAGGGGCATTTCCTGCTGCTGCTCGCGCCGAATGATGCCCGCGCGCTGGTCGCGCCCCTCATCGAAGAGGTGCAGCCCCCGCCCGAGCAGCGCGAAGCGATGATCCAATCCGCGTTGGGCGAGGTCGGCAACATCACCGCCTCGGGGCTGCTGAACGCCCTGGCGGATGCGACCAAGCTGCGCATCTATCCCTCGTGTCCGGCGGTGGTGACGGACATGGCGGGGGCCATCCTTGAGCTGCCCCTGCTCGACATCGCCATGGTCGCCGAAGAGGCGCTCTACATCGAAACGTCCATCACCACGGCGGGGTTCAGTGCCACGGGGTCGGTCGCGCTCATTCCGCACCCAACCGGGCTAGAGATGCTGGTGCAGGCGCTCGCGCCCACACCCAAGAGGGGGAAGCGATGACGTTGCTCACCGCGCATCTGACCCCCACCGATACCGTCATCGCGGTGGGTATCGGGCAGTTCGCCATCTCGCGCGACCCGGCGGCGGTGCTGAGCGCCTATGGCCTGGGGTCGTGTGTCGCCATCGCCGCGTGGGACCCCCACGCCCATGTCGCTGGGCTGATGCATGTGCTCTTGCCCGAGCCAGCCAACGGTGGCAAGACGGAATCCCCCGCGCGCTTCGCTACCACGGGCGTGCCGCTGCTGCTGCGTGAGCTGGAAGCGGCGGGGGCCATGCGTTCGCGGCTGCGTCTGGTGGCGGCGGGCGGCGCGCAAATGCTGGGTATGCTTTCCAAGGCGGGTGCCATCGGCGGCATCGGTGCCCGCAACGCGGAACTGGTGACGAGCACCCTGCGCGCGGCGGGGCTGACCCTGGCCGCGACGGATTTCGGCGGCACGGCGGGCCGCACCCTGACCCTGGTCGTCGCCACCGGGGGGATGACCGTTCGCCTAGCGGGCGGCACCCCCCGCGATCTCGCCTGACGGCGCAACAGCGGAATTTTTTTTGAGGTAGGAGAACGAGTCTCATGGCAAAGGTTCTTTTGGTAGATGATGCCGCGTTCATGCGCATGCGCTGCGCGAAGGTGCTGACCAAGCTGGGGCACACCGTCGTCGAGGCGGAAAACGGCCTGCAAGCCCTGGATGTCTTTGACCGCGAGAAGCCCGAACTGACCTTGCTCGACATCACCATGCCCGAGATGGACGGTCTGGAGGCCCTCAAGGCCATCAAGCTCAAGGACCCTTCCGCGAAGGTGGCGATGGTGTCGGCGATGGGCCAACAATCGATGGTGCTCGAAGCCATCAAGTCGGGCGCGGCGGATTTCGTCTTGAAGCCCTTCGATGAAGAGCGGCTGGTTTCTGCCGTCAACAAACTGCTGTCGTAGCAACCACCCTCGCACGGAGGCGCGAATCGAGAAAGGGAGGGGACACGCGATGTCATTTCGGGCATCTTCCCCTTTACGTCCCGTCGCGCGTGAAGCGTCCGGCGAGGTGCGCGTGCTGGTGGTGGATGACAGCGCCTTCATGCGCCACGTCATCACTCGCGAACTGACCACGGATGCGCGGGTGCGCGTCGTCGGTGGCGCGCGCGATGGCGTCGAAGCCATCAGCATGGCCCGCGAGCTGAAGCCCGATGTGGTGACGCTCGACATCGAGATGCCCAAGCTCGATGGCCTGGGCGCTCTGCCGCGCATCCTCGAAGTCTGTCGGGCGCGCGTCATCATGCTCAGCAGCAACGAGGGTGTGGGTCGCACCAATACGCTGCGCGCCTTGGAGCTAGGTGCGGTGGACTTTTTACTTAAACCCACGGGTGTTTCTTCCGCCAATGTCGCGGGCATCCGCGAGACGTTGTTGCGCGCGGTGCATGGTGCCGCTGGGGCACACGTGCGCCACTCTACCGGCAGCGCCATGCCTGCCACCCTGCAAGCGAAGCCCGCGCCGACCGCCAGCACGAACCGCACGCCCGCGCGGCGGCTGGTCATCATCGGCAGCTCTACGGGTGGGCCACAGGCGTTGGCCGCCGTCATCCCGCGCTTGCCCGCCGACCTCGATGCCGGGGTGGTGGTCGTGCAGCACATGCCCCCTGGCTTCACCGCGTCGCTGGCGGCGCGGCTGAACGACCTGTCGCCCTTGGCGGTGCGCGAGGCGGCGGCGGGCGACGGCATCTATAACGGCGAGGTGCTGGTCGCGCCGGGCGATTACCATCTGCGTTTCGTCGCCGAGGGTGGTCTGTGGCGCGTAAAGCTGGACCAAGGGCCGCGCGTCCATGGCGTGCGTCCGGCGGTAGATGTGGCGCTGGCCTCGGCGGCGGAGGTCGCCAGCGGTCGTGTCTCGTGCGCCATCCTGACGGGGATGGGGCGTGACGGCACGGCGGGCGCGGCGGCGGTGCGCGGCGCGAATGGCTGGGTGCTGGCCCAGAGCGAGGCGACCTGCGTCATCTATGGCATGCCCCGCAGCGTCGTCGAGGCGGGTCAGGCCACCGCCGTCGTTCCCCTAGATGACATGGCGGGCGGCATTGTCGCCCACCTCGGCAACGCTTCTCTGCGAAAGAAGGTGTCCTAGATGCCATTGGATGCTCACACCCACGTGCCCTCGCCCCTAGGTGGCGCGCTCAGTCACACTTCGCCGGACGATCCGGGTTTTCCCCTGGTGCAGCGCCGCGTGCTGGACCTGACGGGCATCGATCTGAATGCCTATAAGCGCCCACAGATGATGCGCCGTCTCGACGCCATCTTGACGCGCTGCCACCTGACGAATCTGGCGGCGCTAGCCGGGGAATTGAAGCCCAACTCGCCAGCATTGCAAGAATTCATGGAACGCTTCACCATCAACGTGTCGGAGTGTTTCCGCGACAAGCCCCGCTTCGAGCAGTTGCAACGCCAGTACATCCCCGATGCGGCCAAGCGTACCCCCGCGTTGCGGCTGTGGAGCGCGGGCTGCTCGTATGGCGCGGAGCCGTATTCGCTGTCCATCATCTTGCGCGAGGCGAACCTGACGCGCGCGACCATCACGGCGACGGATATCGACCCCAAGATCTTGGCGGCGGCGAAGGCGGGCGAAAGCTTCACCACCAATGACTTCCGCAACCTCACGCCCGACATCGCCAAACGCTACTTCAACGCGACCCCCAAGGGCACGTTTCGCGCGACGGAGGCGTTGCGATCCTTCATCACCTTCCGTCAGCATAACCTGCTGCAACCGCCGCCAGGCAAGGATTTCGACTTTGTGCTGTGCCGTAACGTCACGATCTATTTCACCGAGGAATCTAAGGATCAGGTGACGCAGTACCTGGCCGATGCCCTGCGCCCTGGCGGCATCCTCTTCATCGGCGAAACCGAGACGATTCACCGCCCCGCCCGCTTTGGGTTGACGCTGCGCACTACCTCGTTTTATGAGAAACAGGCATAGCCGCGCCAGGGGTGGCCCCGTCCCCATCCCCTCCTCATCTTTGGATGGAGCGGGGGTGAGCGCGCGTGGCATGGGGAGGGCGGACGGTTGCATGGAGCACCGCCCGCCCTCCCCATCGTCTAGACCTTGCCCGCGACAGTGAGCCTCACCCCAAATGCTCGACGCGTTTGGCGATGATGACGCCGTGGTCGGCGACGCGTTCGAGCTTGTGGGCGATCCATAGCCAAAAGGTGAGGCGACGGTGGTAGTCGTCCTGCGCGGTGGGGGCGGTGCCGAGCCGTTGCAGCAGGTCTTCGCGCAGCACGCGATAGGCGGCATCAACCTGGGTGTCGCGCGCGACGACCGCCGCTGCCGCCTTGCCATCGAGCGTGATGAGTGATTGCACGGCGTCGTGCAGCAGCGTCCGCGCGTCGAGTGCCAGCGTCAGCAATTCCGCTGGGGGGGGCTGGTGCGAGCCGAGGTCCGCCAGGTCGACCGCCAGCCGGGCGACGCCCAGCGCGCCATGGCCCACCCGTTGCAGCCGTTGCGCCACCACCAGCGTCGCCACGACGATGCGCAGGTCGTTCGCCAGCACAGGTTGTTGCAGGGTCAGCAGGTCGATGGTTTGCTCTTCCAGGTCGCCACAGGCGCGGTCCATCTCGTCTTCGCGGCTGATGGCCATGCGCGCGTCATAGGCGTCGCCGCTTTGCACCGAGGCGATGGCGCGGTCCAGCAGGTCATCTACCAGGGTCGCGGTGGCCGTCATGCTCTCGCGCAAGCGGGTCATTCGTCGCTCTAAATCC
>JBBQSR010000357.1:0-4611 GCA_038234855.1 Ktedonobacterales bacterium
TCAACATCACCCAGCGCCCGACCGAGCAGGTGAGCCTGTTGCTGGCCGTGCCCGCGCTGCGCCACGACGACCCCGACCACGACACCCTCGCCCTGCTGAATGGCATGTTGGGCGAGGGCATGAGTTCGCGCCTTTTCCAGACCATCCGCGAAGAGCAAGGGCTGGCCTATGACATCGGCAGTTCGACGACCAGCTATTACGAGACGGGGTTCATGGAGATCTATATCGGCTGCGACCCCGAGCGCGTCGATGCCGCGCTCTATGCCGTGCTGGCCGAACTGCGCCGCCTGACCGAGGCCCCGCCCAGCGCGGCGGAGTTGCAGCGGCTCAAGGATTATACCCATGGCCGCTTCGTCATCGGCCTGGAAGACACCTACAGCGTCGCGGGGTGGATGGGGTCGCAGATGACGCTGCTGGGCAAGACGCGCACGGTCGAGGAGATCTTGGCGGGGATCGACGCGGTGACGCCCGAGGGCGTGCAGGCGCTGGCGCGGCGGCTCTTTCGCACCGAGGCGCTGCGACTGGCGGCCATTGGTCCGCTGCCGCCCGCCGACCACTTCATCCCCATGCTGAAAATCTGACCGAGGAGCCAACACCTATGAGCAAAAGCCGCATCATCAACGCGCCACAGTCCATCGACCTGGGTGACTATGACACGGCTGACACGGGCGATGTCAAGCAAAAGGACGCCGCCACCGCGCAAACTAAGCTGGAAAAGCGCCTGGTGCGGCTGCAAGAGCTCCTCTACGCCGCTGGGCAGCAGAGCGTGCTGATCGTGCTGCAAGGGATGGACACCGCCGGTAAAGATGGCACCATCAAGCACGTGATGGCGGCGGTGAACCCCGTTGGCTGCCACGTGTGGAGCTTCAAGCAGCCGACGCCGGATGAGGCCGCGCACGACTTCCTCTGGCGCATCCACGCGCGCACGCCCGCGCAGGGGATGCTGCATATCTTTAACCGCTCGCACTACGAAGATGTGTTGGTGACGCGCGTGCACAAACTGGTGCCACGCGAAACCTGGGAGCACCGTTACGAGCAGATCAACCATTTCGAGCATTTGCTGACGCTGAATGGGACGATCATCCTCAAATTCTTCCTGCATCTGTCGAAGGCCGAGCAAAAGCGGCGCTTGCTGGCCCGCGAGGACGACCCCGACAAAGCCTGGAAGCTCTCGGCGACGGATTGGAAAGAGCGCGACCTGTGGCCCGACTACCAGGAAGCGTATGCCGACGCCATCGGCAAATGCGGCACGCCCCACGCGCCCTGGCTCATCGTCCCCGCTGACCACAAATGGTACCGCAACTACTTCATCGCCCAGCAGATCGTGGATCGCCTGGAACCCCTGGCGAAGAACTGGGAAGCCGCCCTGACCGCGCGTGGCAAGACCGAGCTAGCCGCGCTGCAAGCGATGCACCGTGGCGAGGACCAGGCCACGAAATAGCGCGCCGGATGGTGCGGGTGATGGCCGGGAAGCTCCCCGGCGGTCACTCGCTGTCTTCCTCGCCGCCGCCCCAGGTCAGGTCTACCTTGCCCAGGCGCACGATGTCGCCATGGTGCACGCCTGCGCGTTCCAGCGCGGCCTCTACGCCCAGGCGGCGCAGATGTTTTTCGAGGCGCACCACCGCTTCCTCGGTGCTGGTGTCGGTCATCACGGCCAGCCGTTCGGCGCGCTTGCCATGCACGACGAAGATGCCATCGGCCTCGCGCGTGACGGTGAAGTGGTTGTCATCGACCGGGCGCAGCGTCACCATGCCCTCGCCGATGCTCGATGCCGCGACCTCGGGCAACGGGCGCAGCGGAATCTCGCGCAGCCGCTCGGCGGTGAAGTTCAGCAGTTCCTGCACCCCCTCGCGGGCGGGCGCGGAGATGGGATAAATGGGGATGCCGTGTTCGCGTGCCTTCGCCTCGGCCTCGGGCCAGCGTTCGCGCGCGGTGGGCAGATCCATCTTGGTGAAGACGACGATCTGCTCTAATTGCACGAGTTCGGGGCGATAGGCCGCCAGTTCGCGGTTGATCGTCTCGAATTCGTCCCACGGGTCCATCGCCAGGTTGTCGCCGTCGATGAGGTGCAGCAGCAGGCGCGTGCGCTCGACATGGCGCAGGAAGTCGTGCCCGAGGCCGATGCCCTCCGCCGCGCCCTCGATCAGCCCAGGGATGTCGGCGATGACGAAGCTCTGGCTATCGCCGATGTCTCCGATCGCCGCCACGCCCAGATTCGGCACCAGCGTGGTGAAGGGGTAATTGGCGATCTTTGGCCGCGCGGCGGTGACGATGGAAAGCAGGGTCGATTTGCCCGCGTTGGGCAGCCCGACCAAGCCGACATCGGCGATCAGCTTCAGTTCCAACGTCAGTTCCAGTTCCTCGCCCGGCTCGCCAAGCTGCGCCTCGCGCGGGGAACGGTTGGTCGGCGTGGCGAAGTGCGTGTTGCCCAGGCCGCCGCGCCCACCACGCGCGACCTGCACGCGCTGCCCTGTCATCGTCAGATCGCCCAGGATCTCGCCCGTGTCGGCGCGACGCACCAACGTCCCCGCGGGGATGTTGATGATGAGGTCTTCGCCCGCCTTGCCGTGCATGCGGTTGCCCAGGCCATTGCCGCCATCCTCCGCGACGAAGCGTTGGTTATAGTGAAAGTCCACCAGGGTATTGATGTTGGGGTCGGCCTCGAAAAAGACGGTGCCGCCACGTCCCGCGTCGCCGCCATCTGGCCCGCCCTGCGTGACGAAGCGTTCACGGCGAAAATGCTTCGAGCCATTGCCGCCGTTGCCCGCCTTCACATAGATGCGCGCGCGGTCGAAAAATTCCATAATTCACTCCTCCTTGGGAGCCAGACACAGCGACCGCCAGGCGGCGCACCGATTGCGCGCCATGCCTGGCGGAGGAAAACGAGGTAGGCCCAACAGGATTCGAACCTGTAACCAACCAGTTATGAGCCGGCTGCTCTGCCGTTGAGCTATAGGCCCGCGAATGCAAGTGATCACGCTCATCGTACCATGGTTGCGCTGGCGCGTCAAGCAAGGCAACGGTACATCGTGCTTTCGGCCAGCGTGTGAGCGTGCACCTGAGATCACAGAACTTGCCGTCGCGCGTTAGGGCGCGGTTGCTAGCTATCGCGCGTAAGAATGCGGTATACCGTAGGGAAGAAGGTGCAATCTGTGGTAGCCAAGCGGTAGAGGGGAGCAACATCATGGCTGAGACATTTCGCGCGTTCGTCGTAGAAAAGCAGGGCGAGCAGTTCAGCGCGGGGGTGCGCGACCTCCAGATCGACGACCTGACGGCGGGCAACGTCGTCATTCGCGTGGCGTACTCGGGCGTCAACTATAAGGATGGGCTGGCGTGCAGCCCCACCGGCCAGGTCGCGCGCAAGTCGCCGCTGGTGCCGGGGATCGATCTGGCGGGCGTCGTGGCGGCGTCGGACGATCCGCGCTTCCCCGTGGGCGCGGCGGTGCTGGCGACCAGCTATCGGCTGGGCACCGCGCACGACGGCGGCTATAGCCAAATCGCCCGCGTGCCCGCTGAGTGGGTCGTGGCGTTGCCCGAGGGCCTGACCGCGCGCGAGGCGATGGCGCTCGGCACGGCGGGCTTCACCGCCGCGCTGGCCCTGCACCGGATGGAAGCGAATGGCCTGACCTCCGCCGCTGGCCCCGTCCTGGTGACGGGCGCGTCGGGCGGGGTGGGCAGCATCGCCGTCGCGCTCTTGGCGAAGCGTGGCTACACGGTCGCCGCCAGCACGGGCAAGCCCGACGCGGCGGATTATCTGCGCGGCCTGGGGGCGGGCGAGATCCTCACCCGCGCCGAGGTCGCCCCGGCATCGGGCAAGCCGCTCGACAAAGAGCGATGGGCGGGCGTCATCGACTCGGTCGGCGGTACGACGCTGGCCCACGCGCTGCGCACCACGCGCTATGGCGGCGCTGTCGCCTCCATCGGCCTGACGGAAAGCGGCAACTTGCCGACGACGGTCTATCCCTTCATCCTGCGTGGCGTGAATCTGCTCGGCATCGACTCGGTGGAATGCCCGATGCCGCTGCGCCAGCAAATCTGGGCGCGCCTCGCCACCGACCTGAAACCCGACCATCTCGACGCCATCGTCACCCAAGAGATCGGGCTGGATGGCCTGGCCGCCGCGACCACCGCGATCTTGACTGGGCAGATCCGGGGCCGCGTATTAGTCGCACCAGGGGCGTAACGGGAGCCTGTTATAGCCTAATCATTTCGTCAACTTGACGACAGCCCCCCGCGCGTGGAAAGATCAGGGCGTATGCTACATATTGGCAGACGCACGAGATTACACGCACAAAGGGGTGCTTCATGGCGATACAGCAAGTGACCATGCCACAGCTTGGCGAAACCGTCGCGGAGGGAACCATCGGCAGTTGGCTCAAAAAAGAGGGCGAAACGATCCGCCGCGATGAATCGCTGGTCGAGATCATCACCGATAAGATCACAACCGAGTTACCGTCGCCCGTTGGTGGCACGCTGACGCGCATCCTCGTACAACCCGACCAGACGGTGAAGGTGGGCACCCCCATCGCCGAGATCGAGATGGCAGCCGTTACAAGCGCAGCGCCACCAGCACCAGCCACCAGCGCGACGAATGGCAACGGCGCGACACCT
>JBBQSR010000358.1:0-4605 GCA_038234855.1 Ktedonobacterales bacterium
TTCACAAGGAACGGCCCCACACCAGCGCGACTGATGAGGGGCCACGTCCTATGCGCTTCTCGCGCGGCGATCACGACACCGTGAAGTTGTAGTTGCTGCCACCATTGCTATCCCACGTGCTGCTCTGGTTAAAGACAGCGGTGTTGAGCGTGGTGGCGGTGGCGGGCATGGTGATGGTCGCCCGCCATGAACCATTGGGCTGCTTGACCATCGCCGTGTCGGTCGGCCCCGTCCAGCCATTGTAGCCCCAGTGCAGCGTCATGCCTGTGGCACCAGCGGCCAATGTGCCCGAGTACGTGATGGTGGTCGCCTGGCTGTGCACCGGGCAGCCCGTCGCGGCCATCACGGTGGCAGCCGTGCAGGTGTTGCCCGCGATGGTGATGGCATAGTCGCTGCCACCATTGTTGTCCCAGGTGCCCGCGCCGTTGTTGAAGGCTAGGTTGATCTGCGTGGCGTCGTTCGGCACGCTGATCGTCGCTTGCCAGAAGTTATCGGCACGTTTGACCATGGCGGGGTCGGTGGCGGGGACGCCCTGCCAGCCGTTCTTGCCCCAGTGCATGAAGACCTTGCTCTGGGCATCGAGCGAACCATGGTAATAGACCGTCAGCGCCTTGCCGGGGCTGGCCTGGCTGGCGGCGTTGTCGATGGTGTAGCCGGTGTGCGGCTGAAAGGCGTTCGTCACGTAGCGGGTCGACACCACCGACGCGCCATCCGCCATCGTGTTGCTGTTGGCCGAAAAGAGCAGGGTGATGAATTCGCCCATCGCCCAGTTCAGATCGTTCATCGACTTCGTGGGGGTGCCGGGCGTGTAGCCAGCGGGCGCGCTGCTATCCCACACCTGCTCGGGGATGAAGCCCGACGCGTTTTCCGAGGCGGTCATAGCCGTCAGCGCCCAATCCGCCGAGATGCCCGCCGCGACATCATAGATGCCCCGTTCGCCCGAAAAGATTGGCCACAGCCGCCCGATGCCCGTCCCGTTGTAGTTCGAGCCATCGGCATGCTCGCCGTAGCCATCATGGTTGTAGCGGTACCAATAATCTTTGCCATTGACGGTCTGCTTCAGCGTCGCGTCGGAGGGCGGCAGCGACAGCGTGATGTATGGCGAGTTCGCAGACATGATCCCCTGGCGCACCAGTTCCAGGAAGCCCATATCCACCACAGCGTTAGCGTTATAGGTGCCACCGCCGTTGCCGAGCGTGATCTGGCTGGTGTCGTTGGGGTTCGCGGTCGTGTTGAGCCGCTCGAAGTAGTAGCCACCGCTGATCGGCCCATTGGTAGTGAAGGTCCAGTTCGGCACCATCCCCTGCCAATAGTCGGCATAGTTGTTCCACAGCGTCTGGCTGGCGGTGTCGCCGTTGATGCGCGCGATGTCAGCGGCGGCGACCAATCCGGCGATCTCCGCCGCGATGGTCGAGGGGCTGTAGCCGCTGTTCTCTTCCCACCGCTCTTGCCCGGTGGAGGGACCATGCGCCAGGATGTAGTTCACCGCTGGCTTGATATGGCTGGTGTAGGTGGTGCTGTCGGTCAGCCCCGTCTTCCACGCCAGGATGATGGGGAAGGCCTGTTCATCCATCTGGATGCCTGGCCAGTACTGCACGCCATTCACGTAGCTATTCTGCGGGAAGTGGCCGTCGGACTGCTGCTGCGTGTTGAAGGCCCACTGTGCGGCCTTCTTGGCATCCGCCGAATCACCCGCCACGATGAGGGCGCTGGCGAACTCGTAGAGGTCGCGCTCCCACACCAGATGGTAGCCGCTGTCGCCGTCACCATTCGAGTCGCCCCAGGGCGTGCCCATGCCCGCGACGAAGGTGCCGGTCTGCTTGTCTTGTGACGCCTTCAGCACGTTCGCCGCCAGATAATATTCCTGCTGGCGCGCTTGCTGGATGGCCGTCGTGCCGCCCACGGCGGGCGGCGAGTTCAGCCCATTGTCGAAGGTGTTCCACTGCGACACATAGGTGCTGAGCATGGTGGCGAAGTTGTCGCCCAGCGTCGCACTCAGCGTCTGCTCCGCCGCCGTCGTGGCCGAGGTGGCGCCATTCTTTTGCCCAAACGAGAGCACCAGGTTAAAGGCGAGCGAGGTCGCGGTACCGGTGTTGACCGTGCCGCCCTTCGACAGATCGAGCTGGCCGAGCTGGGCGGTGTTGCCGCTATTCGCCGCGCTGTAGGTGTTGCTCATGGTGTAGTCGGGGCAGGTGCCGCTGCCGCAGTTCGACGACCCCTTGAGGTCGGTCCAGCCGTCGTTTTGCCCGACGAAGCCCGAGCTGGTCATGCCCGCGACATAGGGCGTGGTGGCGGCCAACGCGCTGGCATAGTTGCTGCCCGAGTCGTTCGTCACCAGCATGGTCGTGCCGCCATAGGTCTGCGTGGTGCTGGTGTTGTTGTTGCCGACGTTTTGCATCGACGGGTTATAGAGTGTGTACAACTGGTAATTCGAGAGCGTCCCCGTCAGCGCCGTAAACGTCACCTGCTCGATGACCGAGTTGCGGGCGGGGTCGGTGTAGAACGTCTTGACCAGCTTATATTTGCCATTATTCGCGGTGGTGGTGACGTTCCAGGCCAGCGCGTGGTTGTTATACAGCGCGTTGGTCGAGGTGGTGTCGGTCTTTTCCAGATCGACCCAGGTGTGGCCACTGTCGCCGACCATGAATTGCAGATCGGTCGTGTTGGCGGTGTCGTTGGTGGGGTAAAAGACCTCGCCGAGGATGCCATTGTAGCCAGTGAACCACACATCGCTGGTGGTGTTGGCGGCGGTGCCGATCACCGAATTATTCGAGGGCGTCCAATTTGATGATGCCCCCGGTCCATTAGGGGCGGTGCCCCCCGCCGCATGCGCGGTCCTCGTGAGGACCAATGAGCCAACAATGGCGATGACCGCGACGACGCTGCCGATGGCGAAAAAGCGCCCCCGTTGGGTGGCTGAGACGGTGTTCACGTGTCCATCTCCCTTGATGAAACCGACGAAACGACTGCGAACGACCCGCGATGCATCCGACGCTGATGCATCGGTCATTCTCGTGGTACATGGGACGTGGCCTCTTGCCCGCGCTCCCGTTCCACCCCACCATCCGCACCTGACTAAACCGCGTTACCATGTGGGCAGAGTATAGACAAGATGTAATATTTATGTCAAGGGACGCATGCTGAACGCGACCAGCTTTCATCATTCCAGAGAGCGCACAAAGAACCAGCGTCCCGCATAGAAATGATGCGGGACGCTGGTTGAAGAGAATAGCCGCGCCGTCCTAGGCGTCGTCGCCAAAGAACAGCAGGATCTCGCGCTTGGCGGACTCCACCGAGTCGGAGCCGTGGATGGTGTTGCGGTCGATGGATTCGCCGTAATCGCCACGGATGGTGCCTGGGGGGGCCTTCGCGGGGTCGGTCGGCCCCATCAGCGCGCGGGCTTCGGCGACGGCGTTCTCGCCCTCGAGTACGGCCACGACAACGGGGCCAGAGGTGATGTAGTCAACCAAGCTGGGGTAAAAAGGCTTCTCTTTGTGCTCGCCATAGTGCTTCTCGGCCAGGGCACGCGAGATGGTCATGTCGCGCCGTTCGGTGACGGCGAAGCCCTTTTCCTTGAAGCGTTCGAGGATCTGGTCGGCGTAGCCACGCTCGACGCCATCGGGCTTGATGATGATCAGCGTTTTCTCACGCATGGGGGTGTCTCCTTGGTGCTGGTCGCGCTCCCGTGAGGGAGCCGTTGTGGAAGGGAATGGACGCCGCATCGGATGTGCCGCGTCCCTGGGGGGATTGTATGACGTGGCGGGGGTGGTGCGCCAGGGGGCGGGTGGCTAGCCGCGCGTCTGGGCCTGTGCCGCCAGCGCCGCCGCCACGCGCGTGCTTTCCAGGCGCAGTCGGCCCAGATTGACGCCCTCCTTGGCCTCGACCACCAGCAACAGATCGCCCGCCTCGGTGATGGCGACCACGGCGCTGGCGGTGGTGAAAAGCACCTGTTGTGGCATGCCCAGATTCAACTGACGGGCATAGCGGGTGAGGGCCTCGAAGCTGGCGGCGGCATGGGCGGCGTGGCCGTCGGTGCGGGCGTCATCGACCATGCTCGCGACGGGCAGACCGTCTTTGCCGATGACCAGGATGACGGCGACGAGGTCAATCGCCAATAGTTGACGCAGCAGTTTTTCCATGAATTAGTGGCTACCTTCGTCTTGGCGCAGTTGTGAGGCACGGTTATACGATTCCAGCGCCTCCACGTAGTCACCCTCGCGGATGTAGGCGTCGCCCAGCAGCCGGTGCACCTCGGGTTCCTGGGGCGCTTCGATGGCGGCATCGCGTAGGTCGCGGATGATCTCGGGCATGCGGTCGGTCGCGGCCTTGACCAGGGTGCGATAGGTCGTCAGCGCCTCACCCAGCCGCCCGTCGCGCCGCAGCGTCCGCGCGGCCTCGATCTGCTGCGGGATGTCGCCCGTGGGGGTGGGGGCCGTCTGATCGCTGGGCGTCAACGACGACGCGACGGCGGCCAACCGCCCCGTTTCGAGCCGCGCGAACCCCGCCGAGGTCAGCCCCTGCTGAATCGCCTCGATGGTGAGCGGCGACGCCTCGCCCTCGGTGGATGCGACGGCGACAGGTTCGGGGGCAACCGCTGGCGAGCGT
>JBBQSR010000359.1:0-4571 GCA_038234855.1 Ktedonobacterales bacterium
GAGCCGCAGCAGCCAGCTTACCGCACCCATGAGGTGCGCAACCAGCCCCCGCCCTTCGCGGGGGAGGATCTGTTCGCGCGCGACGCGGCGCTGCGCGCGGGGGTTGAGCGCGAGGGCGCGGGCTGGGCCGGGGAGCGCCTGCACGAGATCGGCCAGCGCGCCAACAGCGCCGAGGCCATCGCGCTGGGCTTCGCGGCGAACGCGCACCCGCCGACGCTGCACACGCATGACCGCTTCGGTAATCGCAGCGACGAGGTCGAGTTTCATCCGGCGTGGCACCGCCTGATGCAGACGGCGGTGGGGTGGGGCTTGCACGCCGCGCCGTGGCGCACGCCGGGGCCGGGGGCACACGTGGCGCGGGCGGCGGGCTTTTATCTGTGGTCCCAGGCGGAGGCCGGGCACGGCTGCCCCATCTCGATGACCTATGCCGCCATCCCCGCGCTGCGCGCCCAGCCAGAGGTCGCGGTGGAGTGGGAGCCGCGCTTGACCTCGCTGGACTACGACTTTGGTTTACGTCCAGCGGCGGAGAAGCGTGGGGCCATCTGCGGCATGGCGATGACCGAAAAGCAGGGCGGCTCTGACCTGCGGGCGAACACGACCCGCGCGGTGGCCCAGGACGACGGGGCCTATCGCCTGACGGGGCACAAATGGTTTTGCTCCGCGCCGATGAGCGACGTCTTTTTGACCCTCGCCCAGGTGCCCGATGGCCTCACCTGCTTCTTGCTGCCGCGCGTGTTGCCCGATGGCACGCGCAACGCCATCCATCTGCAACGGCTGAAGGATAAGCTGGGCAATCGCTCGAACGCCAGCGCCGAGATCGAATTGCTGGGAGCTTGGGCACAGCGCGTGGGCTCAGAGGGGCGCGGCATCCCAACCATCATCGAGATGGTCAACTACACGCGGCTCGACTGCATCATCGGGTCGGCGGCGATCATGCGCGGCGCGCTGGTGCACGCATTGCATCACACGCGCCATCGTCAGGCATTCGGTAAAGCGTTGATCGATCAGCCCTTGATGCGCAACGTGCTGGCCGATCTGGCGCTGGAATCCGAGGCGGCGACCGTCTTGTCGCTGCGGCTGGCGGGGGCCTGCGACCGCGCGGCGACGGACCCGCACGAAGCGCACCTCAAACGCCTGGGCACCGCCCTCGGCAAATATTGGGTGTGCAAGCGCGCGTCGCTGGTGGCCGCCGAGGCGCTGGAATGCCTGGGCGGCAACGGCTATGTGGAGGAAAGCGGCATGCCGCGCCTCTACCGCGAGGCCCCGGTCAACGCGATCTGGGAAGGCTCGGGCAACGTCAACTGCCTGGATGTGCTGCGCGCCCTGGACCGCGAACCGGCATCGCTCGAAGCCTACCTCGCCGAGGTCGCGCGGGCGGGGACCAATCCACACCTAGACGCCACGGTGCGTGAGATCAAGCGGCTGGTGACGGACCCCGATTGGCGCGAGATGCGCGCCCGCTACATCGTGGAGCGCATGGCGCTGGCGCTGCAAGCATCCCTGCTGTTGCGCCATGCGCCGTCGGAGGTCGCGGATGCCTTTTGCGAGACGCGCCTGGGCGGCGAGGGCGGCCTGGCCTTTGGCACGCTGCCCCCCACGGCCAAGGTCGAGGCCATCCTCGCGCGGGCGTGGGGCTAGGCCGCGCCAAATCCGCCGTCTACTCAGCGGCGGGCGCGGCGACGGATTTAGGCTGGGGCGGCGGTACGAGGTAAAAGATCTGGAGGGCGACATAGATCGCCAGGCTGGCGTAGATGTTGACGAAGGCGAGCGCGAAGGAGGCCAGGTACAACACCGGCCCGATGGCGTAGCGCCGCGCTATGCGACGGGCGAAGTCCGCGTCAGTGGTCGGGGCCATCAGCCCATGCGCGGCGGCGTACCACCACAGCCCGCTGAAGCTGAGCGCCACCAATAGGAAGGTGCCGCTATACACCGCCGCCGCCAGCGGTTCACCGGAATGAATGTAGCTGGCCAGCAATGACGTAGGGAACGGCACCAGCGAGATGAGCATCAGCAGCAAGCCATTGAGCAGTAAGAAGCCGTGGTCCACCCGCAAGATGCTGCGAAACATGGCGTGATGGCTGACCCACATCAGCAGCACCGTGACGAAGCTCAGCACATAGGCGGCATAGGTCGGCCAGCCATCCAGCAACTGCTGCCCCAGGTGCGGGCCGCTGGGCACATGGATGTTGAGCACCAGCAAGGTAATGGCGATGGCGAATACCCCATCGCTAAAGGCTTCGACGCGCCCCGTCTCGCGCGTCGCCGTCGTCTCGCGTGCAAGCATCGGCTGATTCCCCTCAATGATTGTTGGATGATGGCACAACGTCGCGCCCATTTGGGCTGCCAAGCGTAGTCTAGCACGTGTGGGCTGTGGATGATGCTAGCAATATGGGCAGTATTGCTGAGGTGTGCGATACTAGGAACGAGGCTACCCGTTGCATGGCATGCATCACTGTGGCAGGAGGCCAGCCGATGCCCAAAAAGCCCGCCCCCGACGCAGATGGTCCCATTGGACGCCCCTCCGCGCGCCCACGCCGTGCCGCGCGCCGCACCGATCCCCTGCCGCGCGACCTAGGTCCCTTGATCGAGGCGATGGTAGATGGCGTGGTGGTCACGAACCGCCGTGGGCGCGTGATGCTGATGAACGCGGCGCTAGCACGCATCATCGCCGCTGACCGCTTCCCCGAATATTTTGACTATTCGCCAAAGCAGCGGCATCTCGCGTTGCGGCCCCGCGACCTGGCGGGTGAGCCGGTGCCCCCCGACCGCTGGCCCACCACCCACGCGCTGGCTGGCCATCCGCTGCCCGCGCAGGATCTGCTGGTGCGCGGCTTGGACGGGCTGGACCGCATCCTCAACATCAATGCCACGCCGATCTATGATGCCAGCCGAGCTATCATCGGCGCGGTGACGGTGTATCGCGATGTGACGACGCAGCGCCGCGTCGAGCAGATGAAAGATGACTTCCTCAGCATCGCGGGGCACGAACTGCGGGCACCCCTGACGCCCATCTTGATCGCGGCGCAGATGGCCGAGCGGCGCTTGATGCAGCCCGAGCGCGCCGCCGATGCCCTGCCCCTGGTGCGCGATGTCATCCGCTATACCCAGCGGCTCAACGCGCTGATGGCGGCGGTGCTCGATCTGACGCGCATCCAGGGGGATCGCCTCATCATCTATCCCGAGTCGTGCGACGCGGCGGCGATCATCCGCGAGGCGACAGAGTCGCAGACGGCCCAGTGGCGTCGCGTGGTCGCCATCCAGTGCCCGGAATCGGGCATCGTTGGGGAATGGGATGCCACGCGCCTGTGGCAGGTCATGGCGAATCTCGTGGGCAACGCGCTCAAATATTCCCCCGATGGGAGCGCGGTCACAGTGGCCGCCCAAGTGCACGACACGACCCAACTAAAGATCGATGTCACCGATGCTGGCCCCGGCATCGCCCCCGAGGAGTTGCCCTACCTCTTCGAACGCTTCTATCGTGGCAAACACGTGGGAGGGGGCCACCGCGAAGGATTAGGGTTGGGCCTTTTCATCACGCGCGCCATCGTGCACGCCCATGGCGGCACCATCGTCGTCAATTCGGTGCTGGGGCTGGGGACGACCTTCACCGTGACGCTGCCCCTGCACGCGCCCTCGCCTGTTGTGGCTGATGCGTCGAGCGACGCGTAGCTGTCATCTGGCGTCTTCGCGGCATTCAGGGCTTTGGCCGCTTCAACACAATGATAAAGCACTTGGTGAAGGAAAAGCCATCCGTATTGGTAGCGATGATGGGCGTGACGTTGACGACCTCCCATCCGGTTTCGCCCGCTTTTTTGAGGATCTCATCGATCTGGACGGCCTCGACGGTTGTTTCGAGGGTTTGATAATCCCACTTTTGCATTGCTCACTTTCCTCCTCGCTAACGCGACGCGTAACCGCGTGCGCTCACCAGCCGCGCGCCGTCAGGATCTCGACGGTGCGGTGGCTCCACGAGTTCAGGCGGGCGCGGGCTTTCGCGTCCTCGTCGTCGGTCGTCGCGCCGCGCACATCGCGCACCATCCATTCCGCGCCCATGAAGAAGGTGCGCACCCACCCCAGATCCGCCAGCAATTCCCACGTGGCATCATCCGCGACGGCGCTGACGCCATGGCGCAGCAGTGCCGCCCGGTGTTGCGCCAGGACGACATAGGGGTCGAGGGCACGCCACGTCTGCGCCAGCCACAGGCTGTCGAAGGTGGCGGGTCCGGCGGTCGCCAGCGCCCAGTCTAGCAGCACCAGCCGCTCGGCGGCGGCATCGGCCACGCTGATGTCACTGGGCGTCAGCCCGCCCATATTCGCCACCCATGTGTCGCCGTGGGCCAGCGTCGCGGGTGCCGTTGCCGAGGCGGTCAGCAGCGCCTGGGGCCGCGCCAGCACGTGCCACAGCGGATCGGCATCCGCGCTGTCGATGAACTTCCACAGGTACGGCCACATCCGCGTCGCTTGGTCGCCATAGGTGTCTTCGTCGCTGGGGGGATAGGTCGCCTGGTTCAGGCGATCCGGTCCCAGGGCGAAATAGGCGGCCTCGGGCGCGGCCAGCCAGCTCTGCGACC
>JBBQSR010000360.1:0-4569 GCA_038234855.1 Ktedonobacterales bacterium
CCGCAATATTGGGCCTATTTCCACGCGAACACCTTCACCGCGCTCGGCGATCTGGCGAAGCACCTCGTCATGCCGGTGACGGTGCTGGCCTTCACCGGCATCGCGGCGGATAGCCAGTTCGTGCGCCTATCACTGGTCGAGGTGCTGAACCAAGACTACATCCGCGCGGCACGGGCACGCGGGCTGCGCGAGCGCACGGTGATCTGGAAGCACGCCTTTCGCAACACGCTGGTGCCGCTCGTCACGAACATCGGGCTGCAACTGCCGCGCCTGGTCTTCGCCGCGATGATCATCGAACTGATCTTCTCGTTGCCGGGGGTGGGGCATCTCTTCGCGGCGGCGATCTATACGCCGCCCGCCCAAACCCCCGGCGGCTCGACACGACTGCTTAAGGACTACGATGTCATCACCGGCTACTTTCTCATTCTGGGCGTCTTAGCGTTGCTTTCGAGCATCGGCACCGACTTGCTGTATGCCAGTGCCGATCCGCGCATCCGCTCGGGGGCGGCGGCGACGCCCCTGGTGACGAATCCCCTGGTATCGCGGCATCCCTTGGTGCGCTGGGGCGGCGTGCGGGTGCAGGTGCGCGCGGTCGCCATCGTCCTCACCACACTCGCCGTGCTGGGCGCGGGGTTCGTCGTGGGGCGACAGCTTTTGCAACCCGCGTCCCCCTCCATCAGCGGCACATGGTCGGGCACGGTGAATGTCACTGGCTACCAGATCAATACACTGCCCCTCATTATGACCATCCAGGTAGATGGCAGCGGGGCGATCACCGGGCAGGGCTTTGACTGCCTGAGTTATGATTCGGCCTACCCCGCGACGGTAGAGATGTATCGGCTCAATGGCGACACCGACCTGCACAGCCTCATCAACTATCGCTGGATTCCCCAGTTGAACGCTCAGT
This sequence comes from Ktedonobacterales bacterium, assembly GCA_038234855.1. Classification (GTDB taxonomy): domain Bacteria; phylum Chloroflexota; class Ktedonobacteria; order Ktedonobacterales; family JACDGC01; genus JACDGC01. Next base: position 908 of record JBBQSR010000360.1, read on the forward strand.
TCGGCTATGAGGGATTTCAGGGGCGCTACCCCACCGACAACCGCACACTGACCATGAATGGCCAACTCGTCAACCAATTTGGCACGTACTACCCGGCGGTCATGCATCTGCAACGCGGCGGTGACGTGGCCCAGTTCCAGGCAGCATGCAAGTGAGATGATGCTAGCGCGGTGGCGGTCCCTCATCGGCACCGCCACTCGCCGCCCCTACAGGCGGCAATGGGTGAGCACGTCACCTCGCCTTCCCACGTGTTATAATCACGAGGATTCATCTTGCTCACCAGGAGTTACGCCATGGTTGAAATCGTTCCAGGGGTCGTCTCGGACCCGGAAATCATGAGCGGACAGCCCATTCTGAAAGGGCACCGTATCGCGATCTCACAGCTACTCGGCCAGCTAGCTGGCGGCATGACGATGGCGGAGATCCAAGACGACTATCAACTCACGACGCAAGAGATGCAGACGATTTTAGCGTATGCCGCATTCGCTGCAAAAGAAAAAGACATCGCCTATGTCCACCAATCATAGGCTCCTGCTCGACGAAAACCTCTCGTGGCGTATTGCTCGCGATCTCGCACGAAGCGGTTATGATGTGTTGAGCGTTGACCAAGCAAATCTACAAGGATTGGGAGATCATCTCGTCTTTCAACGCGCTCAGCAGTTGCAGTGCATTATTATCACCCGCGATAGTGACTTTCTCGAACGCTTTCCCCCACCTCATTACGGAATCATTGTCCTCACATGTGAGAGCACGGTTGGCAATCATCAGATCTTGCAAAAGCTTCTCGATGTATTGCCAGATTTGCTGAGCGAAGATCGTACAGATAGTATTGCCGCTGTAATCATTCCCTAGTCGGTTATTGCACTATCCACGGCGCAAAAAGGAGTCGTATCGATGGCACGCATCGCCACCCCGCAGGGGCACATCGGCTACACCGAGGCGGGTAGTGGACCCGCGCTAGTCTTTTTGCACGGTGTCGGCTCGGATAAGCGCGTCTGGGCTGAGCAGATCGCCCATTTCAGCCCGCACTATCGCGCCATCGCGTTCGACTACCCCGGCTATGGCGAATCGGATCTGTCGGCGGTGCCGCTGGGGCGACCCGAGATCGCGGCGGCGCTGTGGGCCGCGCTGACGGCGTTGGGGGTGGAGCGCGCCCATCTGGTCGGCTTGTCGATGGGCGGCGTCATCGCGCTAGAGATGTGGCGACAGGGGGCGGCGCGCATCGCCTCGCTGACGCTGGCCGATACCTTCGCCTGGCACCCCCAGGCTGACATGCTCGTCAAACGGTCGCACGACGCCATCCAGACGATGACGATGCGGGCATTCGCTGAGGCGCGCGTGGGCGGGCTGCTCGGCCCGCACGCCACGGAGGCCAGCCGTGCCGCTGTCATCGAGCAGATGGGCGGCATCGACAAGGGTACCTATCATTGGTCGACCCTGGCGGTCTGGACGCCGGATGATCGCGCGGACCTACCCGCCATCGCGCTGCCGACGCTGGTGCTGGTCGGCGAACACGACCACGTGACGCCGCTCGCCCTCAGCGAGACGCTGGCGGCGGGCATCGCTGGCGCGCGACTCGTGGTCCTCCCCGACGCGGGGCACATCAGCAATCTCGACAACCCCGCCGCCTTCGCTGCCGCCATCGACGCGTTTCTGGCGCGAGTGTGACCAATGACCCTGCTTGATTCCCCCACCTCACCTGATACAATGATCATAAAACGGGCGAATGAGGTGAGGCGATGCGCGGAATACGAAGCGTCGCGGCAGTTGGATACATCGTGCTATTGTGCATGGCGGTGATGGGCGGGGCGACGCGTGCCGCCGTGCTGACCTCGGGCTCTTATGCTCCCCCCCAAGTGGGCATAGCTATCTATGATCAAACGGGCCAACTGACCGCCGCCGACCTCAGCAGTTTGGAATCCCACGCGGCGGCGCTCGCCAAGACGGGCGCGAATCCGCTGGTCTATCTGCAAACGCGCACCGCGACCCACGACCAGACGGTGCAAGATGCCAAAGCGTTGCGTCGGGAACGCCACCTGGGCGCGAACGGCATCGTCGTTTTCGTTGACCTGAAACCACAAAAGCCTATTGCTGGCACGCTGGTGACCGATGTCGGCAGTCAATACATCGATGGCCCCTTGACGACACCGGTCACGCAAGCGATCTACGAAAACGACATCTTGCCGCAACTCAAGGGCGGCAACCTGGCGCAAGCCCTGGTGAATGGGCTGGACGCCTATCGGCAGCGCATCGTTGCCGCCCCCGCGACAGGCACCGCTGGTGGCACGAACACGCCCACCAAGGCCGCCGCTGGGGATGTGCTGGCGATCTTTGGCGGACTGCTGCTGGCGCTGGGGCTGATTCCCTGGGGCCTCTGGCTGACGCGCTGGGCCAGACGTGGCGCGCCCGCGCGGGGTGGCGCGACGGACCCCACCGTGCCGCCCGACGATCTGCCCCCCGCCTTGGTCGGTGCCCTGCACCGTGGCCGCGCCACCCCCAAGGAAGCGCGCGCGATGATCATGGATCTCGCCAGCCGCAACGCCTTGACGGTGGAGCCGACGGGGCCGCGCTATGTGCAACTGCAACTGCGCGACGACACGCTGGTGCGCGACGCCTGGCTGGTACCCCTGTGGGACTCGCTCACCACCGCCGCCGATAGCGACCGCGTGGTGAACTCGTTGGCGCTGAGCGAAGCGGAAAAGGGCTGGGACCCCGTCTACGACATCTTGGATGCCGAGTTGCGCGGGCGCGGCCTGGTCGCGCCGCTCGGCCAGCCGCCGCGCCCTGGGGCGACGCCACAGCCACCCGAAGCGCGCTGGCGACTGATCGGCTTCCTGGGCGCGGCGGCACTCTTCATCACCTCATGCGTCAGCCTGGGCAGTGCCACTGCGAATAGCCTGTGGTTGCCGCTGATCGCGCTGAGCATCGCTGGGCTGATGCTCGGCATCGCGGCCAGTGTGCGGCTGGGGCGCGTCCAGCGCACGGGCCGTCGCCGCAAAGGGCCGTTGCCCGCCCAACTGACCGACGCGGGCGTCGCCGCCTACCTGGCCTGGGATGCCTTTGCCGACACGCTGATGCGTGGTCGCGTGCAACTGACCGATCTTTCATTGCTGATGCAATATGCCCTGGTGCTCGACGCCGAATTCGCCATCAATGACGAATTGACTGAGGCCGCCGCTGCGGGCGACACCCCCGCGTGGCTGACGCAGGGCATCGCCCAGGCACAGCAGCGCGGCGTGGCGCTCGCCCCCGACTTCACCCCGTACTGGATCGCCTTCGCCAAGGGGGTGGTCGATCCGTCGCTGTTGGGGATTCCAGCGGGCCAGCAGCCCGACCCCGCCACCATGGCCAAGGGCTTGCCCCCATCACTGCGCCCCGCCAGCCAGCCGCTCGCCGGACGCCAGCGCCCGAGCCGCTGGAGCGGTGTCGGCCCCGCCCCCGCGTACCCCTATCTCTCCGCGCCCTCCCCGCCGATCATCATCGTGAATGACAATGACTGGCTCCTCGGCTCGGCCTTCGCCCCGCCTGTGGACTGGGACGACCGCCGCGACGCTGGCGACTGGTCGGGCAACGATGACCATTCCAGCAACAACGATTCCGGCGGATCGAACGACGCGGGCGGCTCCTGGGACTCCGGCGGCTCGAATGACTCGGGCGGCTCC
>JBBQSR010000361.1:0-4522 GCA_038234855.1 Ktedonobacterales bacterium
GGAATGCGCGGAGGCGCTGCTCGACATCGGCTTCGATGGCTTCGGCTTCGGCGGCTGGCCGCTGGATGCACGGGGCAAGCTGCTGCACGACATCGTCGCGTATGTGCGGGCGCTGGTGCCCGCCGACGTGCCGATGCACGCGCTGGGCATCGGCCACCCCGGCAACATCGCGGAATGTGCCGCGCTGGGTTACGACATCTTCGACAGTTCCATGCCCACGCGCGACGCACGCCATGGGCGCATGCTGGCCTTCACCACCGATGCCGCCGCGACTCCCTGGGCAGATGAATGGTTTCGCCACGTCTACATCGAGGATGAGCGCAACCGCAAGAGTGACGGCCCCGTCGCGCCCTTCTGCGACTGCCTCACCTGCACGCGCTATTCGCTCGGCTACCTGCACCACCTCTTCAAGATCGGCGACAGCCTGTACATCCGCCTCGCCACCATCCACAACCTGCGCTTCATGGCGCTGCTGATGGCGCGACTGCGGTTGCGCGCTGCATCGCCCCACGCCAGCGACGGCGATGACCTCGCCCTATGACGCCATCTGCGCGAGGATCTGGCTGAGCGCGACCATCCAGTCCAATTGTGCGGCTAATCGCTGCGCGTCACGTTCGCGCAACCGGAACCCCGCCTTGCGCGCGAAGATGAGGCGCGCCCCGTTCGTGCGCAGCGACGTTTCCATGCTCAGCATGCCGGGCCGCAGGTACGGACGACCCGCGTCGATGTGGGCGGCGAGGCGTTGGATATCGCTTTCCGGCAGTGGCCGTCCTGTTGGCACGGTCAGGCGAAAGCGCAGGGGCCACCGCCACCGTGCCGGGGTGGTGAAGGAGCGCGTTTCCGTGTTGGGGATGCGCGGCTTCGGCACCGACCCCAACGAGAACCTCAGTAGTGGATTTGGCCCCTCAACGGTGACGACGCTACTGAGGCTGCGATCACCCTCCAATTCGACCAGCTTCTGCGCCCCGCTCGTGACGGTGACGGCGTATCCCTCATACGAGCCAGCCGCTTGCAGCGTGCTGCGTGCCGTCCCTGGCGCTTGCACCTGCCAGCCATTGCGTTCGGCGAAGGCGCGCAAGGCCAGCAGATGCCGATAGTAGCCCGCGAAAAAGAGGGCGGCCAACGGCTCGCCCAGCGCGGGCACATCCCCCGACAGCAAGATCATCGGCATCAGCATGATGAGCGCCGCCAGCAACGCACTGAGGACGCTGATGCCGAGCAATGCCCCATAGGCAGGCGATTGAAAGATGGCTAAATCATAGAGCACCGCACCAAACGCCGCGAACCCCAGATACAGCAGTGGCAGGTATCTGCCGCGCAAGGGCAGCAGCAGCACGATCAGCATGATTACCGTCAGCACTGGTGCCGCCAACGTCCAGACATCGCCGTGCTGCCAGGCGAATTGCCACAGCCGCAACGGCCCAGGCGCGACGACTCGTTGCCAGCCAAAGATCAACAAACCAGTCTGCCCCAACAGCAAGACGAGAAAGGTGCCGAAGCCGACGCGCTGAAAGACGCGCCCCTTGGCCCGCTCGCTCAGGCCCCCGAGCAGCTTATCAAAGATCGTCTCCACGAGTTTCTTGACGAGTTCGCCGATAAAAAGTGGCATCCTGGTTGTTCCCCTTTTGCGCGTCATCCCACACTCACCCTCTATCGCAAGCGGCTTACCAGGCTGGCATGCGCCGCATGTGGGCCGAGCATCCGCCACCTGGCCCCAGTCCGTCAGGGAAAGCACCACCCACTGTCGGGAAAGATGATAGCTGGGAATAGCGCAAGTTGTTCGCTGGACTGGGTATAATGACAGAAAGACCTCTTGGGCAATGTGTGTGCAATGACGGGCGCAACGACGCTCCCGCCCTTGACCGCAAGAAGGAGCGGCAACGTGGCCAATCAATCCCTTTCCCCCGATGTTGCGACCCAGTTTCCCTGGCAGCGGCACTATGACGCGGGCGTTCCCCCCACCGTGGAAATCCCGCCGATCTCGCTGCCGCAACTGTTGGCAGAGGCCGCCAGCGCGTGCGGCGACCGCGCGGCGCTCATCTTTTACGGCAACAAGCTCACCTATCTGCAACTGGAACTCGCCGCCGACCGCTTCGCCCGCGCGCTGCGATCCATGGGCATCGGCCATGGCGACCGCGTGGCGATTTGCTTGCCCAATGTGCCACAGTTTCCCATCGCCTTCTATGGTGTGCTGAAGGCGGGGGCCATCGCCGTGCCGACCAACCCGCTCTATACCCCGCACGAATTGCAGCACCAACTGACCGATGCTGGGGCCAGCGCCTTCATCACGCTGGATTCGCTCTATCACACCTTCCATGCGGTGCAAGATCAGGTGCCGGACGTCAAGCACGTCATCATCACGCAGGTGCAGGACTACCTGCCGATGCCGCTCGCGCTGCTTTACCCCATCAAAGAAGCGATGGACAATCGCGGCAAGCCCGCCCACGAGATGCCCGACAAGAACGACCCGCGCATCGTTTGGCTCAAAGATCTGTTGGAACGCGCGAAGGCGCAGCGCGGTGGCTACGCGCTGATCGACCTACCCGCACCCGCCGCGCCCGATGACCTGGCGGTGCTGCAATACACCGGCGGCACCACTGGGCTGTCGAAGGGGGCCATGCTCTCGCACCGCAACCTGGTCGCCAACGCCATCCAGTGTGCGGTGTGGCCCGCGACGCCGCGCTTCGAGGCGCACACCGCGCTGCTGGCCATCCCATTCTTTCATGTGTATGGCCTGACGATTGGCCTGAACATGAGCATCTACAACGCGACCACCATGATCCTGCTGCCGCGCTTCATCCCCAAGGATGTGCTGCACGCCATCGAGGAGCATCGCCCCGATATCTTCCCTGGCATCCCGACGATGTACCTCGCCATCGCCAAAGAGATCGAGAAGCGCGGGCGCGGCAAGGTGGACTCGATCAAGGTCTGCCTCTCGGGCGCGGCTCCGTTGCTGCAAGAGGTGCAGGCCCGCTTCGAGCGCGTCTCTGGCGCGAAGATCGCGGAGGGCTACGGCCTGTCGGAGGCCAGCCCCGTCACCCACTCGAATCCGCTGTGGGGCGACATGCGGATGGGCACCATCGGCCTGCCAATGCCCAACACCGAGGCGCGCATCGTCGACCCCGCGACGGATGCCGAAATGCCCCACGGCGAACGCGGCGAACTGGTCATTCGCGGCCCGCAGGTGATGACGGGCTACTGGCACCGCGAAGAAGAGACGGCCAAAACGCTCAAGGATGGTTGGCTGCACACGGGTGACATCGGCATCCAAGATGACGACGGCTACTTCACCATCGTGGACCGCGCGAAGGACCTCATCATCGCGGGTGGCTACAACATCTATCCGCGCGAAGTCGAAGAGGTGCTGGTGAAGCACCCCGCCATCGCGGATGCCGTCGTCATCGGCGTCCCCGACGAATATCGCGGCGAAACTGTCCGCGCCTACGTCGTCTTGAAGGAAGGCGCGACGGCGACCGCCGACGACATCATCAAATTTAGCCGCCAAGAACTGGCCGCTTACAAGGCCCCCCATCAGATCGTCTTTCGCGACACCCTGCCCAAGACGCTGGTCGGCAAGGTCCTGCGTCGCCAATTGCGCGAAGAGGCCCTTGCGGAACTCGCCGCGAAAAAGACACAATCTGGGAAGTAAGTCGTAGGACGAGTTTGGACACGAAAGGCACGAAATCCCACGAAAAGCGCGAAAGGACTGAGGCGTGCCCTTGCACCACAATCGACTTTCCGTTTTCGCGTCCTTCGCGGATTTTCGCGCTTTTCGCGTCCAACAACGCACCTGATACCGTTCGTTTCCTTCAAAGGAGAAAGCAACCACCATGGCCACTGAAGTGCATGCGACCACCGCGAAAGGCGCGGATTTCCTCACCACCCCCGTCACCGAGGCGCAGTTCCTGACCGTCGAGGGTTTCGACGATACCCAGCGCGAGGTTCGCAAACTGGCGCGAACCTTCTCTGAGCGCGAAGTGCTGCCCAAGGTCGAGGCCATCGACCACCAGGAAGCCGGCGTGCTGCGTGGCCTGCTGCGCGGCGCGGGCGAGCAGGGTCTGCTGGGCGTGGATGTCCCCGAAGCCTACGGCGGGCAGGACCTGGGCTTGGTCTACGCCGCCATCGTCGCCTCGGAGATCGCGGAAGGCTCCTTCGCGGTGGCCTTTGGCACGCAGACGACCATCGGCCTGCTCCCCATCGTCTATTATGGCAATGAGGATCAGAAGTCGCGCTTCCTGCCCAAGATGGTAGCGGGCGAGACGGTGAGCTGCTATTGCCTCACCGAGCCGGGCGTCGGGTCGGACGCGATGGCGATCAAGACGCGCGCGACGCTCAGCGACGACGGCACCCATTATCTGCTCAACGGCACCAAACAGTGGATCTCGAATGGCGGCATCGCTGACATCGGCATCGTCTTCGCCAAGATCGACGACGTGAAGTACACCGCCTTCATCATGGATATGCACGCGGCGGGCGTCACCACCAGCCCCGAAGAGGCCAAGATGGGCATCAAAGGCTCATC
>JBBQSR010000362.1:0-4498 GCA_038234855.1 Ktedonobacterales bacterium
TGAGCGTTCACCAGACAAGAGATAGAGCGGAACACCAGCATCCACAACCGCCTGGACGGATTGCAAGAAGTGCTCAGGGCCTGTCCCTGCCACGACCGCTTGCGCTTGTGCCTGAATCGTTTGTGCCGATTGGAACTGCAAGATTGCTGTCGCCCATGCAAGGCGCGTCGGCGTGAGCACGGGAACGCTGGCAGCGAGCCACGCGGCGGGATCAGCTTGCATCGTTTGATATTCTTTGCGCCAGGCGTCTGAGGACAATTGAGCGATATGCGCGCACCAAAAAGCATCGTTCAGCGTGAAATTGCCTTCGACGCTGATGAGTCCCCTTACCCGCGAGGGGGATCGCTGGGCAACGAGAACGGCGATGGCACCACCGACGCTGTGGCCGAGAATCCAGCAAGGTTCTTTGACCTGTGTATTGATAGAGTCCAGCACAAACTCTGCTTGCTGTTCGAGCGATTGCGGGAGCATCGCCTGCTGATCGCCGTAGCCAATCAGGGCGGGCGTATGTATGATGAAATCAGGGAGCAAGGCGGCTGGTGAAAAAAAATCGAGCGATCCCATCAACCCATGAATCAGCACGATGTGTTGTTTTGGCATAGTGAGAACCTCGCTCCTGTGGTCTGTTGCTGATGTGTCCTGGTATAAACTACCCGCTTTTCCGGTGATTAACAATCCTTCAGACAAAACGTTGGCAGATGCGAACACGTATTGTCGAACCGCATCATTTGGATAGCTGATTTCGCTTACCTCACAAATTGACCATCATATCTCTTGATAGTCTTGCTATCATTGTTGTATACTATGACTAACGGATCGTGGCATACAGGTTGCGCCCCATCCATCCCCAAGGGGACCGACCGACTGTCACCCCCACCAATTCAAACAACGAGGTACCCCACGCTTATGATGCGTATCGATAAGTTCACCGAAAAGGCCCGCGAGGCGCTGACCCAGGCGCAGAGCATCGCCGAAGAGTTGCACCACAGCCAAGTAGAGCCAGAGCATCTGACGCTGGCCCTGCTGGTGCAAGAGGGCGGCATCATCCCCGAGATCATCAACAAGATCGGCGCGAATAGCCAAAACGTCCGTACGCGGCTCGAAGGGGCGCTCAATAGCTTCCCCAAAGTCACCGGCTCGTTCGAGATGGTCATGTCCGCCCGGCTCCGCACCACGCTGGAAACCGCCGTGCGCGAGGTCGAAAACTTCAAGGATGAGTTCCTCAGCACCGAGCACCTCTTCCTGGGCTTGCTCGCCACTCCCACGGACCCGCTGGCCCGCTCGATGGCGGCGCTGGGCATCACCCGCGAGAGCGTCTTGCAGGCGCTTACCAGCATTCGCGGCAATCAGCGCGTCACCGACGCCAACCCCGAAGAGAAATATCAGGCGCTTGAGAAATATGGCCGCGACCTCACCACGCTGGCCCAGGCGGGCAAGCTCGACCCGGTCATTGGCCGCGACGACGAGATTCGCCGCGTCATCCAGGTGTTGAGCCGCCGCACCAAGAATAACCCCGTCCTCATCGGCGAGCCAGGCGTCGGCAAGACCGCCATCGTCGAGGGGCTGGCTCAGCGCATCGTCACCAGTGACGTGCCTGAGACGCTGAAAAACCGCCGCGTCTTCGCGCTGGACATCGGCGCATTGATCGCCGGAGCGAAGTTCCGGGGCGAATTCGAGGAGCGCTTGAAGGCCGTCCTCAAAGAGATCACATCGAGCGAGGGCGAGATCATCCTCTTCATCGATGAGATCCACACCATCGTCGGCGCGGGGGCCGTCGAGGGCGCGATGGATGCCAGCAACATGCTGAAGCCCATGTTGGCGCGCGGCGAACTGCACTGCATCGGCGCGACCACCCTGGACGAATATCGCAAATACATCGAGAAAGATGCCGCGTTGGAGCGCCGCTTCCAGCCCGTCACGGTCGATCAGCCCAGCGTCGAGGACACCATCAGCATCTTGCGCGGTCTGAAAGAGAAGTATGAGGTCCACCACGGCGTGCGCATCACCGATGCCGCGCTGGTCGCCGCCGCGACGCTCAGCCATCGCTACATCTCGGACCGCTTCCTGCCCGACAAGGCCATCGACCTGGTCGATGAGTCCGCCAGCCGCCTGCGGATGGAGTTGGACTCCACGCCGACCGAACTGGACGCGCTGGAGCGCCGCATGCGCCAACTGGAGATCGAGGAGATGGCGCTCAGCCGCGAAACGGACGCCGCCAGCCACGAACGGCTCGAGGTCATCCGCCGCGAACTGGCCGACAAACAAGAGCAGACGCATTCGCTGCGCGCCCAGTGGGACCGCGAAAAGGGCGGCGTCAAGGCCATCCGTGGCCTGCGCGAGCAGCTAGAGCAAAACCGCACGGAGCTTGACCGCGCCGAGCGCAGCTATGACTACAACAAAGCCGCCATCCTGAAATATCAGGACATCCCCGCCATCGAGCAGCAGATCGCCGATGCCGAGGCCAAGCTGGCGCAAGAGGAGCACGGCCAGCGCATGCTGCGCGAGGTCGTGGATGCCGAGGACGTGGCCCAGGTCGTCGCCAAGTGGACCAACATCCCCGTCACCCGCTTGCTCTCGGGCGAGATGCAGAAGCTGCTGGCGATGGAGGAGCACCTGCACCAGCGCTTGATCGGCCAGGAGGAAGCCATCCACGCCGTCTCTGACGCCGTGCGTCGCGCCCGTGCCGGGTTGCAAGACCCGAACCGGCCATTGGCGAGCTTCATCTTCCTTGGCCCCACCGGCGTCGGCAAAACCGAGCTGGCGAAGGCCCTGGCGGAATACCTCTTCGACAACGAGCAAGCGATGATCCGCATCGATATGTCGGAGTACAACGAGCGGCACACCGCCAGCCGTCTGGTCGGTGCCCCTCCGGGCTACGTCGGCTATGACGAGGGCGGCCAACTGACGGAGGCCGTGCGTCGCCACCCCTACTCGGTCATCCTCTTTGACGAGATCGAGAAAGCGCATCCCGAGGTCTTTAACACCCTCTTGCAGGTGTTGGATGACGGACGCCTCACCGACGGCCAGGGCCGCACGGTAGACTTCCGCAACACGGTCATCATCATGACCAGCAACGTCGGCGCGCAAGAGATGCAGCGACGCTCCATCGCCTTCATCAGCAGCCGCGACGAGGCCAAGGCCGCGCAAGATGCCTATGAAGCGATGCGCGACCGCGTACTGGCCGAGTTGCGCCAGAACTTCCGGCCCGAGTTCCTGAATCGCATCGACGAGATTCTGGTCTTCCATCCGCTCAAGCTGGATGAGATCGTGCAGATCGTCAACATCCAACTGCGCGGCCTGGCGGCGCGGTTGCACGAACGGCACATCAGCCTGGACGTGACCCAGCCCGCGAAGGAGTGGCTGGCCCGCGAAGGCGTCAGCGAAGCCTACGGTGCCCGCCCGCTGAAACGGCTCATCCAGCGGACCATCGAGAATGAGTTGTCGCGCTACTTGCTGGCCGGCACCATCCACGACAACGCCCACGTTACCGTCGATGTGAAGCCCAGCGGCGATGGCTTGGTGGTGACGACCGCCACCAGTCAACCCGCCGAGGCGGCGGTCGCCATCGCCCAGGCGTAACAGGATCGCCCCACCCCCTGCCCCCTCCCCATCTATGGATGGAGCGGGGGCTTTTTTTGTACTCTGGGACAAGGCTGCACCGCCCGCGCTCATTCGCGGCGGATGGGACGATAGAGCGAGACAACGGCGGCGAGGGCGATCTGGGGCAGGGCGATAGCTACCACCGTCGCGGCTGGCCCCAGCCATTGCAGCAACGCCCCGGTTAGCGCCAGGCTGATGGGTTCCGCGCCAAAGGCGATCAGCCGAAAGACGCTGTTGACGCGCCCCTGCAAGGCATCAGGGATGCGCCGCAAGCGATACGCATATTGCGTCGTCAAATAGATCGGCGCAATCACAAAACCCAAGAAATTCGCTACCCCTAACAGCCACAACGAATGGACGAAGGGATAGATCAGCCATTCCACCGCCCACAGCCAGGTGATCGGCACCATGATCTGCCCGAAGCGATAGCGCCGATTGATGACATCGGCCAATAGGCCGCCGATGATGCCGCCCGCCGCGCCCGTGGCGAAGAGCAGGCCAATGACCCCATCTGAGGCGTGCAATTGCTTGGCGAACACGATGACGATCAGGGGATAGCCACTGCTAAAGAGCATCAGCCCACCCGTTAGGAAAGCGACAAAGCGCATGACCGGCTGCCCCCACAGCCAAGCGATGCCCACGCGGATGTCATCCCACACTCGCGTTTTGGCGGGATGCAAACGCGCATCTTGGAAGGGGGCGCGAATCCAGCGCAACGACACCACCGAGGCAATAGAAGACACAGCATCGGTCACGAAGGGCACGGTGGCACTGAATGCATAGAGCACGCCGCCGACCGAGGGGCCAATGAAGGCCGTGATGTTATCGACCACCTGCGATTGCGCGGTGGCGCTGGCAATCTGGCTGGGTGCGACCACGTGCGGGACGCTGGCCGACT
>JBBQSR010000363.1:0-4490 GCA_038234855.1 Ktedonobacterales bacterium
CGACGCCATGCCACACGTTGCCGATGCGCTGCCCCGTCGCCTCGCTGTTGGGGTTGCGCGCGCCGATCAATTTGTCACGCGGGATGGACCACGTCAGGAAGGAACACACCAGATAGGTGCACCCGATGACCAAAAAGAGCCAATGGATGCTGGTGAGCGTCAACACGGCGGTGCCGATGGGGAAGCTGACCGTCGGCATCCCCAGCACGATCAGGGGTCCGAGGATGATGAAGCCGAGCGCCTGAGACACCGAGAAGGTGACGTTGAAAAGCGAGAGCGCGGGCACCAGGTCGCCCTCGCCGACCAGCAAGGGGATGGCCGTGCCCTCCGCTGGGCCAAAGAACTGCCCGATGACCGAGATGAGGAAGGTGAGCAGATAGATGAGCAGATAATTATGGCTGTCAGAAAGGATGGCCGCGACGAAGCCAAAGGACGCGACGGCGCGGAGGCCATTGCTGACCCACAAGATCAACCGCTTGTCCATCCGGTCGACCAGCACCCCAGCGGGGACGCCAAAGAGCACCGCCGGCAAGCTGAAGGCGATGATGACGCCGCCGACCGCCGTCGATGAATGGCTGACCTGCGCCAGCAAGACGATGGAGCCATAGTTCGTCGCGTTTTGCACGGTCTGCGAGAGGATCTGTGCCAACCACAATCGCTGAAAGAAGCGATTGCGCAGGGTCGAGCGAAAGCCCGAGCGCGCGGGGGCCGTGGCGGATGATTGAGCCATAGCGGTTAGCTCGCCTCCGTTTCGCTCAGTTGCGCGGTGGGGGTGCTGTGCTCCAGGATCTTCTTGATGCGGCGCTCGGCCTCGGCACGCGGCAGCAGCACCCTGCGGGCGCAGCCGTCGCAGCGCAGCCCGATGTCGGCCCCCAAGCGCATGATGCGCCAATCAGTGCTGCCACAGGGGTGCGGCTTGCGCAGGCGCACGTGGTCGCCCAGTGCCAGCGGCATGATCTCTTTCATCGGTCGCCTCCTCCCTGTGCTGATGTTGTGTGGTACAGGCCCTGCGTTTCGATGTAGGCCCGCACTGCATCCGTGACAAGGTAGCGAATAGGCAAGTGCTGTGCCACCCGTTCGCGGATCTCGGTGGAGGAGATCTCAAGCTGGGGCACGGGCACGGGGATGATGGCCGCGCCTAGCCCTGGCACCTGCGCCCCCCACGCCGCGCGGGCGGTGGGCAGCGGCGCGAAGTCGGGCCGATGCACGGCGGCCAGCCCCGTCACCTGCCGCAAGATGTCCCCTGGCGCGTGCCACTGCGCGAACGTCCCCAACATATCCGCCCCCAAAATGAAAAAGATCTGTGCCGCTGATCCATAGGACGCGCGCAACTGCGCAACGGTCTCAGCCGTATAGCTGGGTCCGTCGCGGTCCAGTTCCAGCGAGCACAGCGCGAAGCGTGGCTCGTCAGCGATGGCTAATTCTACCATGGCGCGTCGCTGGTGGCCAGGGGTGACGGCGCGGTCGCGCTTGTGGGGTGGTACGTTAGCGGGAATGAAGAGCACCTGGTCCAGTCGCAGTCGCGCGGCGACCTCTTGAGCGACCACCAGATGCGCGAGATGGATGGGGTCAAAGGTGCCGCCCAACAGCCCGATGCGTGGGGAAGCCGCAGTAGACGGGGATTCGGTCATAGGGCGCGGCGCTCCCGATGTCAAGGTTGCGTCGGCGTCAGTGCCGAGCCTGTCGCTAGTATACCATAAGAACATTCGGGGTACCATGCGCCATGCAGCCTGTTGGTACGGCGATCTCTCGCTGCGCTGTTGGGTATGGTATACTCTCTTTTATAACTTTCCTGCCTAACACCGTTTCAGCAATGTTACGCGCGACATTGCGCGCGCACTTTTTCGCACTCATCCCATCACGTGCAAAGGAGCACCCCATTATGTCGACCCCATCACCAGAGGAGCAACCCGACCAGCCGCTGGCCGCGCAGGGCACGCCCTCGCGCCCCATGAGCCGCCCGGCCAACACGAACTGGGGCCGCCGCACTGGGGGCCTGGGCCGTGCCACGGCGGAGCCGCCCGATCTGCGCCGCTACTCGACCACCCCGCGCTATGACCTGGCCGCCATCGCGGACCTCGTCGGCGTGCGCGCGGTCACGCTGTGGGCCTGGGAGCAAAATCTGGGCATCATCGTGCACGACCCGGCGGCGGAAAACGCCACGCACCTGCGCTATTCAGAGCGCGACCTCATCATCTTTTCGTGGCTGCGCGATCAGATCGTCGTTGGGGTGGAACCCTTCGTCGCGGCGCAAAAGCTGCGCGAGGCCATCATTGCCGCCGGGGGCGACCCACCGCCGTTGCCCACGACACCCCGCACGCCCTCGCGCCCATTGGGGACGAACACTGGGCGGTTAGGCTCCCCCAGCCAACCTTTGCCACAGGGGATGACGGGGCAACTGGGCGGGAACTCATTGCCGCCCATGCCCGCGACCTCCATGCCGCCGAGCCAGCCGATGCCGCCCAGTCAGCCGCTGCCGCCCAGTCAGCCGCTGCCGCGCGGCCAGCCCATGCCGGGGTATGGGTCATCGAATCCGCCATCACGCCCGATGCCGCAGCCGCCGTATCCGTTGCCGAGTCAGCCGATGAGCCGCCCCGTCGATTCATCGATGAATCCGCCGAGTCAGCCCATCGCGCGGCACCCGAGCCAGCCGATCTCGCGGGTGGGGGCGTCGCGTCCGGTGACGCCCGACCAGCGGTCCAGCGTGCATCGGTCCTATGAGGGCGGCCAGGTCGTCAGCCAGACCTGGGTGGGGCCACTGCCCACCCCCACGCGCGACCTGCGCAACATGACCCAGCCGATGCTGGCCGCCATCGCCGCCTTTGATGGCGTCGCGGCGACGGCGCTGCTGGACGAAGCCTTCGCCAGCCGTTCGGTCGAGACGACCTGTCAGACGCTCATCACACCCGTCCTGGCGCGCCTGCACGAACTGTACACACGGCGCGACGCGACGCTACCCGAGGGCCTCTTTGGCATGAACCTGCTGCGCGGGCGGCTCTTTCGCTTGCTCGACGTGCTGCCCGAAGCACCCCATGCGCCGCTGGCCTTCATCGCGTCTGGTCCCGGTGAGCCGCACGAATTAGATGCGCTGATGTTGGCGCTCTTTTGGCGACGGGCTGGGGTGCGCGTGGTCTTCTTTGGTCAGGGCATCTCGGGCCAGGGTTTGGTCGAAAGCGCGCGTAAGGCCGCGCCGCGCGTGGTGGCACTGACCGTGTCTTCCGCGACGCGGGCGCGCATCGTCGCCCAGGTCGCCGGGGAATTCGCCCGCATGACGACCCCGCACATCAACTTTGGGTTGGTGGGTGACATCTTGCGGCGCGACGGCGCGCTGCGCAAAAAGATGGGCGGCATCTACCTGGGCGTGGACGCCAACGAAGCCACCCAGCAGATCCGCCAGATGTTGCGCGCGACCGATGGCGTGCGCTAAATCGCTCTGCCCCCTGGCGCATTGTGCATTTCGCACATGGGCAAGGGGGGCATCGGTTGGTTATACTGTGCTTTATGACGGGTACGCGGCATGTTGTAGGCAATGAACGCCAGAGAAAACGGTTCATTGCAGCACCTTGCACAAATATCGACATCAGCCCGTCGTGGAGACGCACAGCCATGGTCGCCATTTCGTCGACGCACACCCCCGCGAAGGGCGCGGCCAGCCCCGCGCGCCGCAACCTGGGGCAGGGCCGCTACCTCGTCACGGATGTCTTGCACGCGAGCGGTGACCGCACGCTGCTGGTCGGTCGCCCCGAGGGGCTGACCCAGCCCGTGTTGATCGAGCGCATCACGGGGCTGAGCAAGGCGGCGCTGGCGGATGCGCTGCGCCGTACCGACACGCTGATGGCGCTGGCACACCCAAATCTGGCGCGGGCCGTCGAGTGCTTTGTCGCCGACGCGGCGTTGCATGTGGTGATGGTCGCCGGGCCTGGCGCGCTGCTGAGCGATCCGCGTGGGTTGGTCGATGGGCGCGAGGCGGTAGACATCGGCACGCAGATGTGCAATGCCGTGGGCTACCTCACCTGGCGCGGCCTCCCCCAGCCGCCACGCATCGACCCCGCGACGGTGTACCTGACGACAGCGGGGCGGGTGAAGCTGACGAACCTGGCCGCGCTGCTGGGCGTGCGTGCGCCGCGTCGGGTGGTGCGTGCCCCCGCGCACCAGCAAGCGCCCATCTTTGGCATCGGCGCGACGCTGCACCACGCGCTGACCGGCTGGCCCCCGCGCGTGGTGGCAGATGCCCCCGCCCTGGCGACGCTGCGGCCCGACCTTTCCGCCGCGTGCTGCCAGGCCATCGCGCGCGCGCTGTCGGCCACCGATACGTGGGCGTCCCCGGCGGAATTGCGCTATGCGTTGCTG
Source organism: Ktedonobacterales bacterium (assembly GCA_038234855.1). Classification (GTDB taxonomy): domain Bacteria; phylum Chloroflexota; class Ktedonobacteria; order Ktedonobacterales; family JACDGC01; genus JACDGC01. Next base: position 4,351 of record JBBQSR010000363.1, read on the forward strand.
CAAATCCCTGGCTGATATGGGTAAGGACGCGACACGAAGGGTCCGCAGGGCAAGAAGGACACGAAGCGGGATGGACAGCGAAGGCGCGACCGTGCTCACGGTCGAGATCATCGCGGCTGACGCGGCGGAGCGCGCGATGG
>JBBQSR010000364.1:0-4478 GCA_038234855.1 Ktedonobacterales bacterium
TCATTGAGGACCGACAGATTCGACGGGGTATAGGAATCGCGCACCTGGCTGAGGTCAGGTGACAGCGCGATGATGCTGTTGCCCCAACTGGTGCCACCCGCTTTGGCAGGGGTGAGGCTGAACGAGCCATTGCCCGTCACGGCGTAGATGACCTCGGTGGCGGGGTCCTGCACCATGCCGGGGCGCGACCACATGCCCGCGCGTTCGTCGTTGCAATAGTTCGGGTCGCCCTTGGTGGGGCTGAGCAGGGCTTTCTTGTCGGTGCACAGCGCGTTCCAGATGGCCGGGGTGCCACCCGCCAGGGGCAGCGAGACGACGTGGCCCTGGTAGTGGCCTCCGTCGCCAAAGTAGCCGCTCATCGTGGCATAGACGCGGTCGTTGGCGATGGTCAGCGCGGATGAGCCTTTTTCGACATTGGTCATCAGCGTCGTGGTCAGGGGCCAGCCGTTGCCGGTGCTCTCGGCCCCCGTCGCCGTGTTATATTTGTGGACCTTGCCATCTAGCCCATAGCTAAAGATGGACTGTTTGTCGGGGGCGATGGCGGGCGAGGAATTGGTGACGTTGGTGCCCTGGGTCTTTTGCTCCCACAGTTGCGCGCCCGTGTTGGCGTCGAGCGCGACCAGCGCGCCCTTCTTGGTGTTGACGTAGACGACGGCACCCGTCTTGCCGCTGGGCAGGGCGAGCGAGCCGATGACGACGGGCGTCGAGTCGGCGGGGTCGCTCAGCTTCGCCGCCCACAGGCGCTGGAGGCCGCCGACCGTGTTGGGATTCAGCGCCGTTTCGTTGGGGTTGACGCCCTGATGTTGGGCGTCGAAATCGAATTGCAGCCAGTCGTTGGCCGCCGCGCTGGGGTTGGGCGTCAGCGTCGTCGCTGACGGGGCCGAAACAGACGAGCCGCAGCCCGCCAACAGGACCGCGAAGCAGGTCAGGATGAGTGCGCGTCGCATGGGTGCCGTTCTCCTCGTTCGCTCTGGGTATGCGGGAGCACGGCGCAAGAACGTCACCAACTTATGGTTGAGTCAGGGGATGAAGCTCAGGCGTCATCGTCATCGTCTTCATCTATCCCTGGCGGATAGCCCTCCTCAAAGGCGGTATCGCAGACGAGGATGCAGCCAGGCGTTGCTTGCAGCATCAACGCTGGAATGGGGCGTTTCGCTGAATCCGCGTCATATTCTCCGGTCCAATCGTAGCCATCGAAGCCAGTGTCATTTCGGGGATCGAAGACGATCTCTTGCCGTGTGTAGCCGCCTGTGATGTAGCGTGTCTCAATTTCCATGAGGAGGTCGTAGGCGTCTTGCGAAAATTCAGGGACCGCATCACGGCTGGCGTATTCAGCACAAACGCCAGGTTGGCCATACCAATAGATCAATAGTGCCGTTCCACGGTCACAGTTGGGCTGACGAACGATCCAGCGGAGATACGTTTCGTCGGAATCCCAGTTCCAGTTCCAGGCAACCTGATGCCAGTCGTCGGGGGATGCCCCCTCTAAATAGGTTTGCAGGTTCACGCCACGGCTCCTTATTTCGCCATCGCGGCGCGCAGTTCGGCGGCTTTGGCATCGGGCACGGCGTCGTTGAGCCACAGGCCAAAGGCGGCCTCGGAGCTGGCGGCGAATTTGAGCTTGCCGGGGGCGCGCCCGACGGGCAGCAATTCGATGTGGAAGTGGTAGCGCGGGTCGGCCAATTGATGCAGGGCTAGCATGTAGGGCATGGGCGCTTCGTAGACGACATTGTAGGCACGTACCAGGCGCAGCAGCGCGTCGGCTAGCTCGCGCGTGGCGTCGCCGTCACGGGGCAGCGCGCCAATGTTGGGCACATGCGCGCGGCTATAGAGATGCACCTCGTAGGGGTAGCGCGCCCACTGCGGCACGAAGCCGAGCCAGTGCGGCGTGTCGATGACGACGCGCGGCCCGGTGGCCTCGGTGGCGAGCGTCTGACACAGCAGACAGCCCCCGTCGCGGTCATGTACCGCCGCGATCTCGCTCATCTCGCGCTCGACGGTGGGGGGCAGGAATGCCACGCCATAGGTCTGACCGTGGGGATGATGTTGCGTCTGGCCGATGGCCGCGCCCGCGTTCTCGAAGGTCATGACGCCCGCATAGCGGGCGCTCAGGTCCAGGTAGACCCGCTGCCACAGATCCACGATCTCGGCCACGCGCGTGGGGCTGAGGTCCACAAAACTGACGTCGTGTTCGCGCGCGTAGAGCAGCACGTAACATTCGCCCAGCGGCGGACGCAGCGGGGGGAAGTCATTGGGGCGTGCCCAGGTCGCCGCGCCCTCGGGCCATTCGCCCCGCGCGATGGCGGCGCAAAAGGGGCAGTCGGTCGCGCCCTCGCGGCGATTCATGCGCCCCGGTGTCTGTACGACATTCGTCCCCAAGAGGGGATTCAGGATGAGTCGTTGGCCGGGGACCTCTGCGTGCGCGTCGCTCATGCGATGCTGGCTCCGTTCTGTTGTATGAGGTGTCTGAGGACGGGCACCCAGTGCCACACCCATCCGCAGTTTATCATAATGGAATGGGCGATACGCGATGTTGGCCGCAAGCGGGGGGTGTATGGCCTGAACCGATTGCTTGCGCAATTGGGCGCATTCTTGCTAGTCTGCTGTGGGGATGTGGCGGCGATCTTCTTCGTTCCGCGCTGAAGCGCACAGCCATCTTGGCATTTGGCGCATTGTGCGATATACTGTAAGGGGGAAGGTATGCCCCCAATGGCGGGTTAGGACAACGAGAGGGGAAATCGGTTATGCGATGTGCGGGATGTGGACAGGCACTGACCGAAGGCAACGCGGTTTGCTTCCAGTGTGGCACCCCCGTGACCCCTGGCAGCCAAGCGAAAACGGTCGAGGTGGCGCTGCTGCCTGAGCCGGTGCCCCCCTCGGGTGGCGATAACTGGGCACCCAGTTATGGGACGCCCGCCAGCCCCTATGCCCCTACGAATATCCTGAATCCGCCGCCTCCGCCGACCTCGACAGCGTCTTTCTACGCTAATCTGCCGCCCTACCCCAACACGAAAACCTTGCCCAAACGCCCGACGCCCGCACGACCCTTCATTCTCGTGGGGATCGTGGCGGTCGTGGCGTTGCTCGTCAGCTTTGGGCTGATCTCGCGGGTGCATGCGAATCCGCGCGCGACGACTGGTGGCGGGCTGAGCGGCGTCAACAGTTCCCTGCCGGTGAGTGCGCGTTGCGTGCTGCCCGCGCTCGACCAATCAGCGGCGAAGAACGTCTTGAATCCCCAACTGACCAGCGGTTTGCAGGACGTCGCGCGCAAAGACTTCCGGCCCGTCAACAATACGGTGCTTTTCACGGTCGGGCAGACGATCTACCTCACCTTTACAGTCGCCTCGAACGCGGCGGCGAACCTCTCGGCGGACTGGTGCTGGGGCGGCGCGGGCACGACCTCGCACTACCAGCTAGCGGTGAACCAAAGCCAGGCGGTCAATGGCTACTTCAATCTGCGCAACCTGGACTCGGCGGCGGTGGGCACCGGCGTGGTGGTGCTGCGCTGGAATGACGCGGTCGTCTATGAAACCTTCTTCCAGGTCAAGTAACCACCATGCATGACACCCTCATCGCGCTCGGCCTCAGCTCCATCTTCATCCTCTCGATGGGCTTTTTGGGCCTCGCCTTCCTCATGAACCGTCAGATGAATAAAGAGGCGAATCCCCCCCGCCCCGATGACGACGAGTGATTGTCCTTCCCTCTCGCGCTGTATCCATTTCCCTTGACGATGTCTGCCACACGTGGCCCCTACGCGGCGTCCTCGCGGTCGCGACGCAGGGGCAAGCGGGTTGGTGGCAGGAACTCGGGCGGCACGGGGGGCAGTGAGCGATAGAGGGCATCGCCGCTGATGGGCCGTCGCCAACTGGACGCACCCGCGAGATCGGCCAGGAAATCGGTTTGCAGGTCGATGCCCAGCGCCCGCCAGATGTGGCTGATGGCGCAGCGTGCATAGTTCAGGTCGATGCGCGGCTCCAGGCGATCCAGATCCTCAAAGAACCAGCCGCAACTGGTGAAGGCCGCTTGCATGCAATATTCGGCTTCGAGCAAGCTCCATGTGCGTGCCGCCTGGATCTCTTTGCCGGGTTTACGACCACGGCGACCATGGCGCGCCCAAAAGGCGGCGGGCGTCACCCAACCATTGCGCCGCTCGATGAAGTGGTCGCGGGCATCCCATGGGTCGCTCAGCGTCGCGCTGGCATGTTTCTCAAAGAGGTCATCGACGCGTTCCTCCAGGCGGCGCAAGGCGGCCAGCAGCAGCGGTTTCCACGCGTGGTCGCCCTCGGTGCAGTCGCAGCCCTCGCTCCAGCGTGAGACGCCGTGCGCGCAGCTCCACGCGCTCGGGGCGTGGATGCGCACCTCGCGCGTGGGGGGGTGGTCGCGCAGATAGCGCGTCAGCGAGGTCACTTCGTAGCCAAAGGCTGGGGCGCTGTGCTCGGTCAGGTGCGCCAGGAAGAGGTCGCGGAACGGTTTGTGAT